>NZ_VOZA01000031.1:0-36758 GCF_013420015.1 Acinetobacter sp. YH12039
ATGGGCTGAGTAGACAACCAGATTTCATCAATGCGGATCATGTTGCAAGTGCCTTGAGTAATTCTGCTAAAGCAGATATTTCTGATACTTGCCATTTCAAGCCAATTTCTGCTTTTGAGTGGGGTAAGGTAATTTGAACCGTTAACATGTCAGTAGGAGTAGGATCTAATGGTGCAGAGCAAGATAAGGCAATAAATGCAGGTTTATTCGGTAGTGGTGAGCGATTACTCCCTAGCTTAGCATCAATTAAGCGAATCCATTTGGATACAAGATTTGTATTCAATCCATGTTGCAAAGCGACTGAAGCAATTGAAACGTCTGGTGCTTTACAAGCCTGAACGATCTGCTGTTTAAATTCAGCACTGTATGTTCTTCGTTTTTTCGCAAGAGATGCGATGGATGTCTGATTATTTGTAGTCATAAATTTAAGTCCCCACTTGTTTTTAAGTGGGGACTAAATTAAGGCTTATAGGATGAATTCATAAGGTGTGTTCAGCGGACGCTTACTCTTTATCACCTATATCTAAATGTATATTAAGCACTTTTGCTGTTCTAAAAACATTCACTATTCCACCAAGCCCTAACTGAGGCTTTGGTTCTTTCAAAAGAACAACTTTGCCTCCTATTAGCGTTTCCATTTCATTAATTGAGTTCGGGCTATACAGTCCTTGACCATTTAATCCTGAAATCTGGATATGAAGACTCATCTAAAAAACTCCTTACTTCCGTGGTGGATTATTATCACGACCACCGCCTGAAGGATTCCCTGTTGTACTTGGCCAGCCAGCTTTACTCATTATGTTTCTCCTGCATTCATGTAAATTCAGCTTCACTTCGAGCTGATAGATTCATTATGGAAGAAGTATTTTTTTGATTTTGCCGGAAACCCAACAATTCAGGATAAAAATTAAACAAATATCACCTTACCTATTTTTATATCAAGCCAAACGATACCAATCACATTCCGCAGCCTGATTTGAATTACATGCTTTCTTTTTTGCTTTGCAATAGATAGGTAAACCTTCTGTATAGTTATAATTATCCCCACTATATTTACACAAGAAACAACTTTTCACAGGTACTTTCTTTTCAACCGCAAGTTTTAACTGTGAAATAAACATATCCCCATGTGCATAACCCATCAGTACATTTGAGTTCTCAAATTCCAAATCAGTTTCAATAATATTGCTATATTCAATTTTATCTTGATACTTCGATAACTTAGCTTTTATATCTGCTAAATATTCCAAACCTAGCCAAGCCTTACCTGAATCCCAAACAAGAAATAAAAAATACCGTTTGTGCATACATTTACAATCAGCATCAACTATGGGAGCACTTTCTTGATTGAATCCCAAAAAGAGAGCATCGCTTGGCTTCAAATCTGCCCTATATATTTTTTCGACATCCTCTTCGCAAGCTAATGGTATTTCAATAATTCGTTTGCCTGAGCTTTCTTTTTTCTCACTCAAAAAATGAGTCACAGCAATTTCAATATAAATACAATCTTCGGCATTATTTTGACGGGTTAACAATAGGTCTGGAATAAACTGATCGTGCCTTTTTTCAACTTGTATTTGTGAAAAATAATTTGTGAGATCAAAGCATTTCTCTGTATAACCAAGATCACAATGTTTTCGAATGGTTCTTTTAAATTTTTGGCATTTCTTAGGCACATGAAAAGTAATGTAAAATGGTTCATTTTCAGCTAAACATTTTTGATATGTTTCAAAAAAAGCACGTTTACCCAAACGGTGTAAGTAAGTTTCACCATTGCACTCTAGTACAGTTTTATGGGCAAAATGAGGTTTCTTGATTTTGCCATTCACCTTAGCAATTAAAGGATTGTCACAGCCCAGGCAAATGTATTCAGATTTTTCTTCTTGTCCGACTAAATCAACTGCTTTGACAATGTCAACCATGTTCATTTTTTGCATATTGATAACGTGCCATTTCACTTCCTTATAAATTTAACCCGTCCACATCAAATAATTATTTTCTTTTCCCTGTGCATAAGCCCACTCAGCCACCTTATGCGACCGCTCTTTATCCGTCAAAAAACCGAGCACTGATATCCGATCCACAATAATCAAATTCTGCTCTTCATTTCGCTCCTGCCATTTATGCAAAAACTCATCAGATGCGAGTAGATTACTTTTCTTAGAATTACAGCTTGAATCTGCCAACACGAAGTTATGACCTGTATCTGAGGGATACATAGACCATGGAATGAAATGATCAACGGCGTAATTATTCTTTTTCATTTCCTTATTACAGTAAAAGCATCTGCACTCCTGCATCTCTACCAATACTGTAGCAACTGCATTAAGCTGATTTCGGCTCGGCTCAAACATAAATTGCTCAAGGTTTGGTAACTTATTCAAAATCTCGGCATTACTACTATTTCTACGAATATAATCAATCCAGCGCTTCTGACAGAGTTCTTCAATAATTTCACTAAATTGTCGTAAGCAATACATGACTTGCGGTAATAAAATTAATTGCTTCCCTGATTGCTCAAGCCGGTATAGAAACTCAAAGTTTTGTCCATTGATGTTTTGCAGATAACGGACTGGCATGTCTTTTACAGTGCGAGCGACATCTTTAACTAGCTTCAACCACACCAATGAATCTCGTCTTAACAGGCCAAGGGATGAGTAACTCTGACGAAGCCCAATGATTCGATTTACAATGGCAGCTTGCTTACCATTGTTCTGATTTAAAATCAGTTGTCCTGCATCGTTAAATACATACGGTACAGCCTGCTTCCAATATAGCTCGATAAACTTCTCAGCAATATCCGTATATTCGAGTGATAGACTCTCACCTGAATCTTTACCTTTTTCAATAGCTAATCGGCTTAGGCTAATCAGCAACGCAAATTTATAGGTGCTACTAAAACTACCCGACTGTAAAATCAGCTGAATATTTTTTAAGAATTTAAGTTGTTCTTGTGCAGCAGGTATATGCACATTAATCCTCTACTAAATAGATAATATAATTCGGATCATTCATTAAACATAGTCAAAGTATTCACCAAGTTTAATTCACGACAAAGCATGAAATTTGTCTGCTCGAATAACCTTTCAAACACTGGATGCCCTGATAATTGCTGAGTACCACGAAATGGATGATCTCGATATTCTGGCATCACTGGAAACTCTGCATTTCTCACTCTCAGGTCAAAGCTCAATGCATCAAACCACTCTTTATCAAAGCTCTTGTCCTGAAGTTTAACCAGCTCGTTTGCCGCTACCGGGTACGTCACCCAGAGCTTACGCATCATTCCCTGTTGCTCAACTTCCTTCGTATAGCTATCTGTTTCTGATTCCAGAACAGAAGAAATCATATTCGTGATCTCCCTGATATGCTTTTGAATGTTCTTATAGGCATTCAACTGAGGGAATGCCATCTGAAGGGCGATTAACTCATTTAGGAACTTCCTTAAAGAATCTTGTGAGAGATTGTCATTGGCAATATCAAACGACTCCTTGTTACCGAAGTTTGAGCGATCTTCCATGATCATAGGCCCACAGATATAGATATTTTCAGGAATGGTCAAAGCATCTTCTTGATCGCTAATAGTGAGTAATCTGGACTTAAGCGAATGCTGGTCCCGGCACCATTTCTCGTAGAACTGAAGTTCTTTTAACTCAGGCGTTAATGCAGGTGTGTAAAAACTTCGGTATTTGTTGGTCTTAGTGCTATAGGTAGAACTGAGCTTATTTGCTGAGTAAACCGTTTGAGCCTTCTCTACTACAGCCTTAAGCCTTCCAACCAATTCACCCTCGGTTGCAGCAATCTTATAAAGAACACTATTCACGTCCTTCATGAAATCCCTGATCAAAGAAGCCAGTCCCGGTTTATCACTGGCCTTATCCTTCACCTCACCAATTGGGATCATGGCGATCTGAGTTTTTTTGAAGCCAGCATCCCCAGTGATACGAGTATATAAAGTCCCACGAATAAGCATGAAAATTGAGAGCATATCCAATGAGCTCTTAACTTTATATTCAAGCTCTGTCTGAGTTTCATCATTAGATACTAAGTAGAAATCTTCTACTAGAATCGTCAGCAGACGATCGCGTTCATCGCCGTTGACCCACTCATTTTTCTCTTTATCCAAATATCCACCACGTCCCCGGTAAACAAGCTGGGCGATTTCCATTAAAGAGGCTTCAATTGCGAAACGAGGCATGGCAGCAATGATTGAATCACAGTTCGGGAATGAAATCCCCCTAGCCGCAGTCGAAGTAATCAGTACGACTTGCAATGTCTCTTTGCGATCCAGCAATTCTGTACGGTGGTATCCCATTAACTGGCTATCAAAAATGCCTATCTTAGAGCGTTCAACCACTCCTTCATCGACTAATGCATCTCTGAGTGCAGCCAATGCATTTTTATCCTGGGCAAAGTAGATAACTTGCTTTTTACCATCTTCAAGATTCTTTTGAATAAGCTCGATAGCAGTCTGTTGAGTCCTTTCCCCAGCTTTCTGGCGAAATAGATGAGTCAGGTTCTTATCCAATCCAAAATCATCTGTTTCAGGGACTACGGCGTATTGCTTGAGCATATATTGGATTTTAAGATCACTTGCCGGGTAACAGTTCGCCATGATATGGATACTAGAACGAACACAGTTACCATCATCCAGATCTGCAGTCTGCATCTTGAATGGGAAATTACCCAAAGATGGAGAGATGAACATTTTTGCTGGTAACTGGTCCTGTTTCTTCATATAGTTCTGGATTGCATTCACATTACTGAGGGATGCATCAGCAAGAATCACAGTCACGGTAAATGGTGAATTATCTTGAAACGGTTCAATGAAGTTTTTGGAAAGGAATTTCAGCATCTCATTGATAAAAGTACGTGTACCTGAATCCCCTGTAATTTCATCAAACATCACCACAATGTTAGGGAACTTTTTGGCAAACTCTCTCCGTTCGATTTTGGCCTCTGTCGGCTTCTTATCGATTTTGTATTGGAACATTTTTTCCAGCCCATCCAAACTGGAAGCTGCCACAGTTTTATTTTGGTTTTCCCTTGGGTTTCGTGGTCCAGCTGGTGTGGTGTTATATGGCATGAATGCCTGACTTGCTACAGTCATCGTCAGCTTATTGAGCTCTGGATGGAATACAAGTAATTGCTGTGTCGCTTCCCCTAATGAATCAAACACTCTGGCAAACTTCTTATTGGTTGCCGTAATTTTAGATTCTGAAGTATTGGCATAGCGTCTATTGGCATTTGCATTCTGTTCCAGGTCTTTGAGCTTTCGGTATTCATCTTGTTTGAACAATAGAACACTTGAGCCATGATCTATCTTCATATCTTCAACACCACCCACAATAGCGGCACCACGCGCATTCACCTTACAATCCGTATTGTGAATCTTCGAATAGATTTGCTGTGCCTGTGTCACCACATCACTGTTACTGGTAATCGTAGCTGATATTTTAGATAAATCACTGACCACATCATCGTTAATCAACACTCGTGGACTGGTATAAAAGAAGAAAAAGCCTTCCAAATCTGCCAATAAGGTCTTAACGCTCGATGTTTTCCCAATCCCCGGCGTACCAGTCAAACAAATGAAATTCACCCGACCTTGTTTACTTTCCTTCAATGCCAGTACTACGGCGCATTTATGCAAATCACGTAAGGTGAATGAAGTTTTATTCTCAATTTTTCCCTTACGAATTGTTTTAAACTCAGCCCGCACCATATCTTTAAGTTTTTGGTTATGGTCTTCGTCATCGACTTGCCGATCTATCAAGTCAAAAACCCACTCTAAAGCCAGTGGCTGGTTAGGATTCACAAAATCCTTAAGCCTCTCAGTAATAGTGAAAGTAAGATCCTGACCGTAGGAGATATCGCTAATATTTTTGGACACGATTTCCGAGATGTTTTTTACAGGTTCATTCACCAGATAATTCAGAATCTCAACTTGCAGTTTCGTGCGTTCATCCATATCGTCCAGACTCAGAACGTTATCCTGATACTCCTTGCCCAGCTGATACATAATTTCCAGCTCTGGAGATTTATCTTTATCCGAAAATTCAGCAGAAATGTATTCACTTCCCCGGCTGGTGATCGCCATCACACTCAGACGAATATTTGGCATGTCATCTTGTTCAAACTTCCATTTAAAAGAATCAACAAAAGTGGTTGCATACGAACAGCCTTGCGCCATCTTAAATAGGACTTTTTCCTTACGGACATAGGCTCTCAAGTATTCACGTAGTTTTTTTGAGAACTTAAATGGGATCTCTTGAGCTTCTGCATTCACGTATGAGAAAACACTTTGCGATTCAGAATGTTTGATGTAACGCTTGTACTCTTGCAAATAGGTACAAGAATCCTTGGCTTTGAATTGTTCTGGTTCACCTAAAACGTAAAATAATGAATATTCCTGAACCAGCACATGATAGTTGGCTTTGACTTTGATTACCGCCAAGAAATCAGCACGACCAAACATACCCTTACCAAACATTTTAGCGTGGGTAAGACTGAATTGTTGATTCCATGTTTCCAACGCCTTCTCCTTGAAGGCTTTAATAGCAATATGTTCTTCCTCAGTTGTGTAGTCATCTACAATGGTCTGGGTTATATCATTTGGCATTGTCAGTGGACACCAGATGCCAGATAAGCTCCAATTTGGTCTTGCATTCGCCGTTTTAGCCCTTGCAATACCTTTTGGCTTGATCTTTCTTAGAAACTCACGAGTATTGGTATAACCATGCCCGAATCCAGTTTTTATCAATTGCTGAAAATAGCTTTCGATATTTTCATGGATAGCGGCATTAATGACATCGCTATATAGCGCTTCCTTCATTTCCTGAAAGACATCAGCAATCTGTTTACTATTCCATTCTGCTACTACAGGATGGCTGGCTGATAATAGCTTTGTATCAAGCAAAGCCATAATCGAACCACGTTTAACAGCGATCTCATAAACCTCGCCCCAAACTTTGGCTTCATTGTTCACCACGGCGCTTACTCCACATCAGTCGCTAAAATTTCTTCAGCTCCCTCTGGAGACGGCTCGATTGGCTCAATCAAGTCTTCATTCATCAGAATAACGTATTCTTCGAGCTTGCCGATTAAGGCTGGCAGACTCATGACGACTTCGCCTTTATTTAGACGACTCGACACTATGACTTCACCAAGCTCTTGAATGCCAGTAGTGCCACGAATATGGGAAGGCTCAAGTACCGGAGTGAAGTTTTTGCCAGCTGTAGGACGTTCAGACTCAAAGTAATGCAGACCACGCAATACAGAGCGAATTGATTTCATTTCATTGGAATCATTCACATCAATAATTTTACTGTGCAATCTAATTCGCTTATCGTTATGAATCGAATGCTCCTGACTGGTTAGCATATAGAAATACGAGCAAATACCATTCTGAGTACGAACACCCACAGTACGTTTAGTCGCAAAGCTATATACGGACAAGGATTGTTTATATTCTTTTTGATTGATGATCGCAGTATGGTACTGATGGTGCGGTACCTCATAGACACGACTGTTATCACTAGTTTTTAAGCTCAGTGCTGGGATCGTATCAGACTGGAATGGATAGAAATTCATATTCGGGAACAACTGATCAAGTTGATCCAAAGCACTTTCACTTTCATGAATCAAGTTGCTGGTTTCAGTCTTACCGATCTTACGCTGTGCAAAATGGTGTGAAAGCAATACAACATCTTCAAAACCATCTGACTGCAGTTTTTCGATGATACGGTGCATCGCCTTACTTGTTCTCAGATTGTCTTCAGCAACTGGGGCATGACTGACCTTCTGTAGTGATAAGCGACCCTGTTTATCGTTGATACGCTCAAGTGTATAGACGTAGCAGATGTAGCCATAATCTGGTTTAAGAAGTAGCAAATCCTTCTGATGCTGATACTTAAATTCCACATCATTCTCAGGTCGAGAGTTATAACTAATACAGGCAATTTTGTCCTTAGTGCCCTCAAATGGGATGATGATTTCTGAATATCCTGACAGTGCTTCAATTGCAGCCTGAATACGGTAAGTCACTGTTTTATCCATAGCGAGATTCACCGGGGCACAAACTCGCTCACCATTTTGATTACCATAAGGCATAGAATCTGGTTGATACTTAAGGCCCTGTACCTTCACAATAGCATCATCATTGTTCAGCAACTTCTCAAGGGTATAAGCGGTGGCATACGCTCGTTTACACTCAGGATTAAACCCACCTTTTTGGATCTTTTTTGATTTCCTTTGAAATTGGGCTTTTTCTTCATTCTCATGTTCATCAACTGAGTCAATTCGCATTACAGGTACATATAAGCGCTCTTCGATACCCAGTTGATTTTTTACTTCTTTAATCAGATGTTTAAGGAATAGATGAATCGCAATCGAAAAACATGACGTACTGATGATCAAAGCATTTTCTTTTTCATCCAAACATAATTGAGCATGGCCGCCTTTTAAGTCACTCAATCGAAATAGCTTAGATGAATAATGAATCATGACCTTGTATTTAGATAACAAGTTGTCATAACTTAAGCTCTCAGGATGATAAAAATGTGGCAGCCCATTGTCGCTGACCTTCTTGTTGGTCGGCACCATCAATACTGGTAAACAAGGAATATTCAGATTACGAGCGACATCAAATTGATCTAGGTCGGTATTAGGATTCTCAATCGGTACCAACGTTCGAATTTTCAGTGTGGAATTAAACTCAATCTCGCTTAGGGCTTTACGAGCATAATCATTCTTTCGAATGATTTCGTCTTGGCTCATTTTCGCCAACTTTTTACGGCTAGCATCCACTATCGAGATGTAGCTGTAAAAGTTCGATTCTTTACCCTTAAATATACTAAAGAACTGTTCCGCATCTTCACCAATTGAACTCTTGAATACATCTAGATTCACAATACTTGGAAGGATGTAGAGTACAGTTTTAAGACTACTATCCTTTTCCATCTCACTAATGATGGAATCCAGATTCGCTTTTAGCGCTGTAGTGATCGTAGACGTGATCACCTCCATTCGCTCATGCATTTTTTCGGTATTGAGCTTTTCGTCTAAGATACGAGTAAGGTTAAGTCGTATTTTTTGAGGATTCTTGAATGCATCAACCAGTTTATTGAATGCCCCTTCAAAATCTGAAATCTTCATGTCTGCCCCAGATAGGACGAAGTACATCATAATGAGCTGGAACATCTCTACTTGAGCAACGCGATCTGAGCACTCTTTGCTTAATCGTTCTTCAGAAATCGGCTGACCTTTATCATCAACAATATCCTTCAGCAGCAATGCTTTATTGATAGTATGCAGACGAGCTTCATAAGCAGTCAGCATAGTATCTGCACCCGAACGGTTGCATTTGCTTGTCTTATAATTGATCTGCAACTTAGAGTTAAATGAACTTACTTTTTCCTCTTTAACAAACTCCCCATTCACCCGAAAGGCATAAGTGACTTCACGTTTTAGAGATAGCCCTTCCTTATCCTCATGACGAATATCATTCATTTCAATTTTTGGTTTTACCCAGATTGGCAAAGCATCTGTTGCTCCAACATAGGCCAGCAAACCATTAAAATCAACTTTACCTACAGCTCCATAGATAGCACCAAAGTCAATACCATAGTCCTTAATGGTTTCCGTTGTTTCCTCATTCCATGGAGCAATTCGATTACCAAAAATCTGAAAGAAAGCAATTGCTTTACGGATATAGGAAACAGCGGACTCACGCTTGAAATCGTTACGCTCAGTCTTATCAATGTGATCCGCAATGATTTCCATAATTTTGAAGCAATTTCGGATACGAGCTCGTGATAGTGCTTTGATTTCTACGAAATGAAGTAGATTTTGGATATCATTATTTTCAGCAGAACATTCATCATCAAGAATTTCCTGCATACGTTCAGCAACCTCTAATGGCATCTTTTCACCAGCTGGGTAGGACTGCTTCACAATGGCTTTGATTGCCTCGCAAACCTCTTTCACCCATTGAGGTTTGCTGATTTCTTCAGTAACAGTGAAAAGTCGTAATTCGCCATCTTTTGCTTTTAAGTCGTTTGTATATTGCAAAGAAGCTACTTTAGATTGTCCTTTGACTTGCATAGGATACTGAGAATTTTTGGCAATCACTGGATCAGAATATTTGAGATCGCCTAAGAATTGGTTGAGAGAATTTAGTGCCATACCTGTCGGAGCATTTTGAAGTACTTGCTGAACAATTTCAGACATCACTTGGTCTAAATCACGATAGGTCTGGGCAGTTTTAGCTTCAGATTCCTTATCAAATAAAGTGCTTATTCTGAGTTTTGAATCTTCAGGTAATAATTGAATATCTTTGATGATGTTATAAATTGGCTTTGAATCGTTTTTAGTCCCGATCTGCTTAAATACTGCAGACACAAAAGCGGTCGCATCAAAATGCAGATTATGAGAAGGCCCATAATAATTGAAGAAATGATCTGATTGATGGTTTTTAAGAGTCCCCACCATGGCTTTTAATAAAGGGGAAAGAATTATTTTAGGTGCGAGTGTACTTAGTTCAGTACTAGAACCATTGTTATTTAATTGCATTAAGTTTTATCCATGACAAAGTTGGCACTAAGAGGTATTTTTATATTTATTAAATATCAAAATCCTCTGTCTGAACTTTGATCATATTTTTTTCAATTAAGAATGTAAATATAAGCCTTATATTAAATTTTTTTCTTCACTCTACACTGACTGTAAAATCAGCTGAATATTCTTTAGAAATTTGAGTTGTTCTTGTGCAGTGGGAATAAAATTAAGCATGTTTTTTCCAAAGCAGATTGAGCCATTCCTCATTACGATCAGGACGCTTATCTACAGTAATCCATTGTTTTAATACAGTAACCCTATCCAACTGATCTAGTAATTCTTTAGCTTGTTCTTCATCTAAATCGGTAAATGCTCTACCATCTTTTACTCGGTCTATTGTGCCGTATTTAAATGACATATAACAAACACCCCCACGGCGTAATGCAGCATGAATACGTTTTAAAACATCAGGGAGTCTATTACGAGCACAATGTAGTAAAGAGGCACATGCCCATACCCCATCATAAACATCGTGCATATCAAGCTCATAAAAACTTTGCTGCTGAACAGCGATACCGGTCAGTTGGCTCGCTCGTTCGACCAATACTTCAGAATAGTCGATAGCATCAACTTGATAGCCTTTATTTTTAAAAGCCAAAGTGTCACGCCCTGAGCCACAGCCTAAATCCAGGATGCGTGCTGAATCTGGCAACTCAGCTAAAAATGGTTGGTATAGGCTTTCCATATCCACATACAACGTGGCTTGTAAAAATTGATCTGCGTATTGGTTGTAATAGTCTATTGTTTTCATATTGGTTGCTTAGGTGCATATTCTTGCCCAATTGGACACTTAATAGTATATCGTACTGGATACAGATTCTTCTTTTAATTGGACACTCTTTGCATCTAAAACGAAATTTAAAAGAAAAAAGTAAAATGATTCCTATGAAAAAAGCGGTTATTGCAGTGAGTTGCTTAAGTATACTTTTGATGGCCTGTTCCTCGCTTCTTAATCCAAGTATTCAGAATTCACTAAAAGAAGTGAGAACATCAAAATTCCTAAAAAATGAAGATAAAACAAAAACCATTGGTGGGATTGATGCAAATAGTAATGGTGTGCGTGATGATATTGAGGGATACATAAAGCTCAAATATGGGAATAACCCTGAATTTGTTAGCGTATATATGCAGTATGCACAAGAATTACGAAGAAAGCTGACTTTGGCTAGTGATGATCGTGAGGTCTATCGTAGAGCGTCACACGAAGTTAGTAGAAAAATGGTTTGTGCTGCGGAAATTGACTATAAAGTTGAGCCTGAAAAAATGTATCGGGACACAATGATCATTTATGCCCTGTCGGTGAATACCAAGCAACGTAAGGCTGAAAGTAATCGTATTAGCTCGTTGGTGAGTGGCATGGTATTCACATTACCAACTGAGGAACACTGCAAAATTAATGAATACGTTTATTAAAGTGTCCAACTTAAAGAAGAATGGGTGTCCAAATACTTATTGATTTTGCACTTAGGCTAAACACTGACCCCAGTCTACTAAAAAACAAAAAAATAAGGGAGCATTTGCTCCCTTATCTTTTTAGTCAAATAAATCTGCTCTTACTTCTTCCAAAGCACGATCTGACTTAAAACGATTACATATCGGGTGAATAATTGCTCCATTTTCTAAAACACCGTAACCACCTTCTGCTTTCGATTCTCGATGATCTACTTCAGTCGATTCAAGGTATAGAGCGCTATCACATACTTCGCAATAGCTCCATGTTTTCCTTTCCTCACGTTGATAAAGATTTCTTTTGGTCGCGAGTGAAAAATTTAGAGGTTTTTTCTTCTTTGTTAGTCTTACTGATTTCACAAAGCTCACAACATCATCCACAATGGTCTCATCATAATCACCACCAAAACGTTCAAGGTAAAAATCATTAAAATTAATATAATCAAATGATTGACTCATCGAAAGAATGACGGTGTTCAAACAAACTTCATCTTCGAAATCTAAATCCATATTGAGTCCAATACAGATAAATGCTTGATAGACGTTTTTCAATCGCTCATGTGATCTGATCCCGCTACCAAACTTACCGACAGTTTCTTTGATCGCCACAGGAATTTTTTCAATTAAACTTTCAACACCACGGCGTGCTCGAGTAAATCCAATAAAATCTATCTTTTTATTCTGTATTTCAAAACAGTCTTCTTGAATTTCACAGACGATAGAGAACCAGGCCAAAAAGGATGTCACTTGAAAACGATTATCTTTATAAAAATATAGTTTTGGGTGTAAGCCCAGACTTGGAATCCGAATACTAATTGCTGGTGTAGCGATACGACACAGCACAACTCTAAGTTTTAGCATTAAATTTTCTACACGCTGACCTTGGTCTATACTCACAGTATTCTGACTAGTATCACCAAACATGATATTCAGGAGTTCATTGACCAAGCCGATTTTTTTACCGTGTGTTAAATCCGGCTCTAAAAGTATTATCTTAAAAAGATGATCATGAATTTGCTCACCCAAAGTAATCACTTCATTTATCCGATCGTAATTCAGTTCAGCCAAGTTGGATTTATTATCGTTTATATAACAACACGCATAAATCACATAAAAAGCATCACTCCCCCTATTCTGTAAATGATATTCTTCATCTGGATCTAATCGCTTCGTATCCGAATTGATTGAACAAAAGGCTTTTCGAGCTTCCTCAGGTGTCCCAATGACTTCAATAAAATTAATTTTGGTTGATTTTAATTTTTGCTGAAACTCAGAATCGTTACATAACTCTTGAAAATCAGCTAATCCACCTAATCGATTACGAATCTGACGAATATCTCGTTTTTGTGGTGCCGTGAATTTTGGGGCTCCTGCTACTTGCTCATCAATAAAGTATCTTTTGATCCAAGCATAGATAATTGAAATCCTGTGCCCACCATCGATGATATAAATATTACCAGCAGCATCTTTCCAATAGCGAACGCATAAATTGACATTACGATCATTCAAACAGTTTAGAATAAACTCCTGAATTTCAGCAGGGCTCCAACACTCTGTGGAGCGTTGATTGTCTGCTTTATATAGTTTTTCTAGGACCTCATGGTTGGCGAAGTCATAAAGTGATATTTCAAAGTTATGGTGCAGATTTGAGTGCGACATTTCGTCAAGCAGCATCATTTTTCTTTGAATAATATTGGTTAAAAGCTTAGTACGAGCCATTTTATTTTCTCTAGGCAATACTTCTCTAGATCTCGTGAGATTACGAAATTAGAAGTAATTAAAATTAAAATCAGTGATAAATGAATTAAAAACTCATCAACTCAGAAGTATCTTTTTGCTAGAGAAAAAACAGATAGAAATAATATAAAGATGCATTTTAAACCTCGTTGATAGATTGTCGTTTGCCAACATCTTTTCCACGAGATGGAGGCAAACCAAATAGGGTGTGGAAATACCGCTCAACGAAACGGCCAGTCAAAGACTGCCCTACCTGGCTTACCATAAAAGCGCCATGTAGACACAAAAGAGCCACTAAAAGCGACTCTTTAGTTCGTTGAGTAACAGGTTTCCACGCCTGGTCACAGATTTTGCTGTAACATCTTTATCTTATGTGCATAAATTCAATTGGTCAAATTTTATGATCAATATTTAATCAATTGATTCAAAAATAATTACCTATATTTTTAGAGGCTTAAGAATACAGATAAGTATCTTATAATTTCTACAATATTTAGTTGCTGTAAACTAATCGCAATGAAACTCTATATATTTAAGCAGCGTGATTTAATAAAGGAAGTAGATTGAAACTGCAAATTTTATCGGATACTCACAATTCTAAATATTCAATATCAGAGCAAGCTGATGTCATTATTCACGCTGGCGATTTTTCTAATCGCTTAAGTGGTGCAATTGAGTTTGCCGAAAAATGTAAATCTCTGAATAAAAAATTTATCTTTGTTTTAGGTAATCATGATTACTACAGCTCTAACTACAGTTCAGTCGTGAATTTCTTGAAAGAAAACTACCCAAAAAATGCACTACTTGATGACAACCATATCAAAATTCAAGATAAAATATTTGTAGGTGGCACGCTGTTTACGAACTTTCGCTCCAATTCTCCACTTATATCTCCTGAGGTGCTTTTACAGTCCCAAAAAGATGCTGAACAATCGATTTATGATTTTGATCAAATCATGATTAGCAATGAAAATAGACCTATAACCGCCGATGACTACATAAAACTATTTAACAAATATCATCAAAATATTTTGCAGTTTAGAGGGCAAGATCATGTGATCGTTATTACGCATTTTCCACCTCATTTAGCTTGTCTTGATCCATATTGGGGTACGCACCCTGTTGCATCAGCCCTCAATCCCTATTTTATTAATGACCTAGATGTAAAAGGGTTTAAGTTATGGATTGCAGGACATACGCATACATCAGTGGATACTGTAGTCGATGGATGTAGATTAGTGATCAATCCTTTGGGTTATCCACCAGAGCAAGGTAAAAATGGGTTTAGAGAAAATTTGATCATCGAAGTTTAAATAGATATTTTTTCTGAAACCTTTTTAAAGCATCAGATAACTCGATTTTAAAATTGTCTGCAATATTAATGATGAAGCATTAGTCCTATCAAAACCTAAAATAAGTGTCGTCACATGTTTTTTGGTACTCAATAGTGCTGTTAGGACTTTTAAGCTTTAGCTCATAGTTAGAATTAGTATAAAATTACATAACACCAATAAAGTTTTATGGCAAAATGAGAAGACCGATCGATTTTAAAAATATTGAACAAAGATCACGCCCAATTATTGAAGTTATACCTATGGCATTTGACAACAGTCAAGCAACACAACGTATTGTACTACATCATTTAAAACGTGTAATTCATCAACATAGAGATGAACTACAAAAGCTTGCCTATAAATAAAGCTCATTATCCACGTTTAAATGTTCATACCTATATTTGGCCACTTTTTCCACTACATCAATTTATTTCAAATTTTCTGTGATACTGATAATGAAATTTATACCACATCCGAACTAGGAGAAACTCATGTCGATTCCTTTAGATCCTGAAAATGATTGGAAGAATAAAATTGCAGATCAAATACTTAAAGATCTACTCGATATCCATAAAATCCAAGGTAATACTATTAAAAAAATGAAAGCAGACCAAAATGGTGTTTTCTATGTAGAAGAGGAAATATCAATTGATGACGTACTCAAGCAATTTTGAACTCTGCTCATTGAAACGATATAAAGCGCTTGAATTTTATATTTAAAAGCTTAACCAAATTGTATCACCTGTAAATGCGTACATAGCTTCAGCAGTTTCTTTCAACACATCTCTATCATCCGTTTCCATTGATAATTCATCACATGCAGGATATCTACTATCGCTTGTAGAAGATAAGCTGGATTGAACAATAGACTCAAACAAGTGGAACCACCTCTCTCTAAACACCAGCCTTACTCTAAAAAGACCCGTGTTCCACAACCGACATCGCTAGAACACACGGAATATAATCCTCAGAATTTAGAACAACCGAAGACAAAGATCTGGCCTTGGATTATTTTTGGAATATTGTGTTTTATTGTAGGTGCCGTCATTTTTTAGCAAGAACAGCATTGTATTTTGATCAAAAAAAATGCCCACATGGATGAATGGGCAAACTAAGGAATTAATATCCTTCAGAAACTCCAGCGCAATTCTCGCTACTTTCAGTAAGCGACTCTGGCTCAATCATGAGGGTCTGACTCAATCGAATCGAGGTAAATCGATCCATCACAATTGGAGCAGAAATTATGCTTGAATACATTCTTGAATGATGCTGAAAAGTCTTTGATTTTTAATTAATAAATAAGAGTATCCATGTCTACCCTCAACTTTACTTATTTTCAGATAGCAACCAATCGAGAGCACTCATTTTTACAATACCATTATAATTCGCTTCAGTCCCTATCGTGTCTAAGGTAAGCAAATACTTGGGATACGAATCAGAAATTTTCTGTAATGGACGTAACTCTCGGCTGAGTGTCTCCTCATTGAGCGTTTCTAATGCCACCTGATAATAAGTTAAATTCTGTAAAGTATCGACAGCAACAAAATCAATTTCATATTCATCAACCCGCCCTACATAGACCGTATAACCTCGTCTGACAAGCTCAAGATAAATTACATTTTCTAAGATATGACCTTGATCAGCATTAGCATCAGGCAACATAATCCGGCGCAATCCGACATCAACTAAATAGTATTTTTCAGAGGATTGTAATAACTCACGCCCGCGTACTTTAAATTGTGCGGCACTATAAAATAACAAACTGTCCTGTAAGCCCTGAATATAGCGTTTTACTGTTTCAAATGAGATTTTAACCCCACTTGAAACAAAGGTATTTTTAATTTTATTGATGGAAATGGGTGAGCCTGTCACGCTTGCCAAATATCTTGCGACACGCTCGAGAGAGTTAATATCGGCCGTATTCAAACGGGGAATAACATCTTTAAACATTACACTGGCATAGACCGCTTGCAAGTAATCATAGGTTTCCTGCTGGCTGGTCATGGCAAGCGTATAGGGGAAACTACTGCGCGTGTACATGGCATACAAATCACGATTGGATAATTGTTGGATGATCGGATTATTTTCAATATGCCACTGTTTAAACTCTTGGAATGACAAGGGTAAAACATGTTGCTCGATATAGCGTCCTGTGAGTAACGTCGCAAGTTCTCCACTTAGAAAGAATGCATTTGAACCTGTAATATATAAATCGATATAATCCCGAACATATAAAGAGTCGACTACTTTCTCAAAATTTGTAACATGTTGTATTTCATCTAAAAAAACATAGTTTTTTTTACTTTTATCAACTTTGGACAATACATAATCATGTAGTTTACGGTAATCGGTGAGTTCTTCAAATTCCATAAATTCGAAGTTGATGGCAATGATGTTTTCGGCTTGTACACCCTGTGCTTTTAGGTCTTGTTGAAACATCGCCAATAAGGTGGATTTTCCAGAGCGACGCACACCTGAAAGTACTTTAATGACATCACGGTTTTGCCATGTATTCAGAAATTTTAAGTAGCCATCACGTCGAATATTAGCGCTTCTCATTGTTTACACTTGAAATCTAAAGTTTTAATTAATTCTATCAAAGTTTAGAACCTAGATGTAAAAATATTCAATTTTAAAAAAAATTTAAAGTTTAAGTGAAACATTCAAAGCTACTGTTGAAGCATGCAAACAGTAGATCTGATCAAAATCCAAATTCTGTCTTTTTGATTATTTTCCATGTCATGTTATTTCATTGATGCTACGAGTTAACTGCTATATAAATTAAGTGAAAAGTAAATGGAACTAAGATGTTAACTAGAGTGGAACTCATTTTTGTTGTGCTGATGGTCTCAGCCTTAATCCTAATTGCTTATGAAATGCTAAAAGGTTTATTTTAGAGCATCTATACAATTTTTGATCAAAAAAAAGCCCACAGAGGGAATCTATGGGCGAAACTAAGGACCTTGACGGTCATTCAGAAACTACAGCTAGTTTCTGGTTGTGATTCTAAAGTGAATTAAAAACAACCACATTGGCTGAATATATCAAAAGTTAAATCATTAATAAATTTTAGAAAATTAATTTACCCCCTCTGCTGCTCAATACAGTAATTCACCAAACAAATCCGCTCTAATCTCTTCCAGACTCAGATCTGATTTCATTCTATTACAGATGGGATGAACCAGCAGACCATTCTCTAGAACACCGTGCCCACCTACGGCTTTGGCAATCCGATGATCCGATTCAGTAGAATCAAGATAGATCAATCCATCACAAATGAGGCAAAAGTTATGATTACCCACCAGAAAATTGTGCTTAAGCAGACTCTTGGTTAATGCCGAAAAGGCCTTTGGCTTTGACCGAGAAATTGGACTAATCGACTCCACATATCCCACCACATTCTTGACTACTGCATCATCATAACCACCCAAAAACCTTTCGACATAGAACTCGTTAAAGTTTATGTACTTGAAGGCCTTAGACATGGACAGAATAAAGGTATTCAGGCATTTCTCATCATCAAAATCAACCTCCATTTCCAAGCTTAAGCAAATAAAGGCTTTATAGACAATTTGTAGCCGATCATAGCCCTTGATACCACTGCCGAACTTGCCGACCGTTTCGGTGGTCGCCACGGGGAAATTGGCGATCAAGAACTCAATACTACGGCGTACCCGGGTGAAGTCCTTGAAACTAATCTTTCGATGATGAATCTGCATGCGGCTTTCATGAATTTCATACACAATTGAAAACCATGCAAGAAAAGAAGTAATCTGAAAACGCTGATCCTTATAAAAATATAAGTATGGATGTAAGCCCAAACTCGGAACCCCAGCATTTTTTACAGGCGTCGCTATTCTGCAAAGAATGGTCAACAGATGCGACATTAGGTTTTCAACGCGCTCCCCCTGATTCAGACTCATAATATTATGAATCTGATCACCCGCAATGATATTCATCAGCTCATTGACCAAGCCAATTTTTTTGCCATGACTCATTTCATTGTCTAATAAAATGGTCGAAAAAAGTAACTGGTGGATCCTCTCCCCTAACTCAATCAACTCATTTAAACGTGTATATTGGAGCTCTTCTAGGTTAGATTTATTGTCATTGATATAACAACAGGCATAGATCGCATAATACGCGTCACTACCGCGATTTCTTAGGTGATATTCCTCATATTTATCTAAACGTTTAGTATCTGAGTTAATAGATTGAAATACCCGTCGCGCATCTTCCGGAGTCCCCAGTACCTGCCTGAAACTGATTTTAATATCTTCTAACTTCGACTTTTTTTCTGCAAATTCAGCATCAGTGCAAATTCTTTGAAAATCAGCGAGATCTCCTAAATAATTGCGGAGGTAACGAATATCTTGTTTTTGTGGATCATTGAAATTAGGTGCCTGAGTGACTTGCTCATCCGCAAAATATCTATTAATCCACGCATAGATACAGGAAAGACGATGTGCTCCATCAATAATGTAAATATTGCCGTGTATATCTTTCCAATACAAGATACACAAATTGATATTTTGATCTTCTGTGCAATCCTCAATAAAGTTTGCAATTTCTTGCACGCTCCAATATTCCGTAGAACGCTGGTTATCCGCCTTAAATAAACATTTGATGATTGGATGCTTTTCAAAATCAGTCAGTGCCACTTCAAAATTGTCACGCTGCATTGAAGGTGACATTTCTTCTGGCAACATGACTTTACGCTGAATAATATTGGTCAATAGTCGTGTAGAACCCATTTCTTATTTTCTCCAGGCAACACTTTCCTACTTTCGCTCAAGTACGAAATTTGAAAATGTATATAGTTCGATTTGGTTAAAGCTGTGAATTAAATGACCGTCAATATCCAGTCAGCGCTAACAAAAGAGACCTAAGAGAAATGGGGGGATTAGATAATAAAATCTTCATGTTTAGTACCTGTAGTTTAGAATTAACTATCTACAACCATCTTTTCCACGAGATGGAGGTAGACCAAACAGGGGTGGAAATACCGCACTACAGAAGACGGCCAGTCATAGACTGCCCTGCCTGGCCTACCATAATGGCAAACTAAGCATAATAAGCACAAAAAACCGCTAAAGCGGTTTTAATGCTTCTGTAGTAATTTTCAGGTTTCCACGCCCGATTACAGATTTTGCTGTAACGTAATTATCATATGGGTATCTTTTTCTTTGGTCAAACCAAATTAGAATTTTTTTCATTTTCTGGTAGTGTTTCAAATTTAATGCTGGCTAATTTTTTAAAAATTTTAACCGAAAAAATCCCTGTATTTTCAATACCCCCAAGGATGCCTATTTATCTAAAAATCTATGCAGCATACTTTTTGAAGCACTACCTACATTTATTTTTTAATTCTATGAAAGGGCCTCAATGAATTAAAATCATGAGAATAATTAAAACAAAAAATCAAATTCGCGGAAACCCAGGCCTTTGCTTGGCAAATCAGATTTTGACAAAGCAAAGGCCTGGGCCCCTTAAATTGAACGATATCTGCTTAGGCTATTCCCATAAGGAAGGGTGTTGTACAGCTTCCAGTAGCAAATCAAATGCAAGGGATAATGTAATGTTTTTATTGCTTTGTTGATCGATAAAATAGACGTGAATCTCACGACTTTTTTGCGTGAGATCCACCGGATAGTTATCGTACTGTAATTGGACATCTTCAGGTAACAACAGCTGCATCCCCTCGATAAAATCCTGCATTTCCCAATCCATTTTTGGCTTTTGCTGGGCATCAAAACGACATTGGAAACAAAACTGGTTTCTTCTGAGTTTGCCATGCTGAATCAATACAGCTAAAGCCGACAGAACTTTCTCCTTTAAAAGATCTTTTAATGCGATAAATAGCTGTAGGCTCTTTGGCTTCAGCTTGGTTTTGATCTGCTTGTCATATAGGTCGCTTAAGTACTTTTTCTCGATCGATGCAGCATTGTCCAAATTCCATCCAAGTTTACTGAATGAAGGTACTTGCCATTTTACAGCAAGCCAAAGCGCACGCTTAATCCAAATATCTAGGTTATCCACTATATGAGGTGCTTGGATCTCTGCATCTTGATATGTGTTGAGATACGTGTAGATGACCTTGTAGGATAATGGCTTCAGCTCGAATTGCATCTTGGGCATCAGATAAGGTTGTACTTTCTGATCAATACCCAACACCGGTTGCTCACGTTCAAAGCACTTTCGGTGTTGGCTGTCGCGATTCAGATCCACCGCTTCAGTTTCTTCACGATCATAATGCCTATTCAGAACAGCAGGATGAACTACACAGGGCGTATTGTAAATTCGATCAATCGCCAGCAGATCCAGGGTATGCAGGTAGTGTGAGGCCGTTTGTTCAATCGAGCTATGCCCCATCCAATCGGCCAGCAAACGCCATTTATGCTGAATCACCGCTTCATGCCTGATAGCCTGTTCACCGAACAGATGCTTGCGCATAGACTTAGCCTGCTGCCAGCTGTAGTCGGTATAGGTCATCACCATTTCTTTCGATCCCAACCAGGCGATTGCCAAATGAGTGGCGGCACTATGGCGGAAACTGTGGAAGGTATAGCCGTGATCTGGCTTGATGACTTCATCGAACAGCAGCCGGGTCATTTTTGAGATATACAGCTCGCTCAGGATTTCTCCACCGATCTCAAAAACCAACTGCTCGTTCGCCTTCTTATTATTCGGCTGCTGAAAACAATGCAGAAGATAGCTTTTCACCGCTTGCAGTTCATCATCCAGTAATACCGCGTTCAAATCGAGTTGACGTTGCGCATTTTGGCTTTTCAGTCGTCGATAGACATTATTTTTCAAGGTGATGCGTATGGCGACCGTTTGATTGCCTGGATCGTCTTTCCACAGCAGTTGAGGACAAATGATTTCACCCAGCGTCAGCCCCCGGATTTCATTGAGTCTACATCCCAAACGATAAGCCAGGATGTACATTAGCAGCAACAGCTGCAAATGGACTTTTTCTTTTTGAGTTGAACAGGCATCAATTTTCTGAATGACTGTTTTTTTTAATTGAATAAACAGCTGTGGGCTGATGAGCTTGGCTTGACAGAACTGGATACGTTGAAAATCACTGTGGTCAAAGCTGCTGACCGCTGGCACATTCTCCGGATATTCTTTCTGGCAAAAAGCATGGAAATCTTTCAGTCGTCCAAAGGCATATTGTGCCCGACCCTGAGTGCGAGTGTCTGTGTATTCACGCTGTGTTTCAGCACGTTCATCGATGCCGTTCAGGATGGAGGCATACAATTGCTCATAGTGTTCTACATTCATCTGTTCAAGGTCATTGTCATACATATAGATATGAAAGAAATAGTCTTTCGCAAAACTGCTCAGATAACGCTTGATACTACTCAATTTTAATTTCTTGCCGTTTTCTTTTTCTTCTTTTCTCAAATAAAAGATCCAGCTCAATAGTCTTAACTGTGCTTCTATCAAATTGCATTCTTTATAATTGTCGCCCGCTAAGGCTGCCTTCTTTACACTCAACTGGGTTTGAATATTGCGCCATTGCTTAAACTGCTGCTGATGGCGTTGTCTTTGGCTTTGCTTATTTTTCCCTGCCGGGGCTCGCTCTTGTTCAAAAAAATCCAACTCAAATGGAAGCTCGTTCAGTTGCTGATGTGCCGTGATAACCACCGGTTTGGCTGTTTCAGTCTCTAACGGGAGGATCCCATATTCTACTTTGACAAGATCATTCGTGGATTTCAAGGTATTGAACCAGGCTACACCTTGGTCTTCTGCCGTTAAAGACACGGTTTTTAGATGATTCTGCAATACTTCACTTAAACACATATCCAGACTCAAGTCTGGATGGATTTCTAGCGCCAAATTGACATGCTGAAAGGGCTTGAGTGCAGTGATCTCAATGAGATCCTGATCCTCGGATCGCAAGATTTTTTTTAATGCCGCAATCTGTTCCGAGACCTTGAGCTGTTTTTTAAGATTCTCGAACACACTCAGAATCGCTTCCAGCACCTTACGCGGATGTTGTGGTTGCAGGTCCTCTGCTTGCTGTTTCAGGATGTGTAAAAAAAGTTGTGCATAAGGATTGAACCAGACATGCCGCCACTGATAAATCTTCTTGTCTTTAATCTCATTGCCGTAATAGCGGTGTGGCATGCAGTAACTGAGAACCAGTGGATTGGTAATTTTTTTATAGTCACTTCGATACAGTGTTGAATACCCAGATAACGGATGGCACATTTTCTCCTTCTCTTTCTCCTCCTCCAGCAGACGATTGCCGATGGCGACCAGCTGAGTGAGATCACTACAGCCTGAACAATAAATCAGACTTAAATACAGATGACCCAAGCACTGTTGTGCTGTTGGCATCTGCAATGTCTCGCTACGCCAATACGCTTTCAGTCCTCTGGCAATATGAAAATGCTGCTGTCCCAACCGTAGTCTGGCTTCAGTGCTGAGAATCTGCCGCGGTGGAGGATCAGAAAACAGCGTCGTAGGACGCAGCTTAATAGGATAAGGCTGGTGTTCCTCATTCTGATACTGTTCTAAACAGGCTAAAAAACTGGCTTCACTGTGTTTGATATACGGTTTGCGCTTGGCACGAGTGGTGAAGTCTTTGTTCCTTAAGAAAGTCTCCAGTCCTTTGGCGAAATTCGCCCAGATTCGGGCAATCTGGTCATCGACCTCCTGCTGGCTGTCCTTCTGTCCTGCAATAGCCTCCTTCATTTGTTGAAAAGTAAAGGCCACTTGCTGAGCAATTTGATGATAAATGGTTGATGGAATCTTAATCAAATAAGCATCTTCCGACGCGCTTTCATAAGTTTCTTTACGCTTAATCAAACAGTCTTCAGCCCATTGTAAATAAGGGGCTCTCAGCGCGACCGTGGCAATCTTTCTTTCCTTTAAAAATGCCTTGATTTCTTCCTGACAATCCACCCAAATTTTCTCAATTTCGCTATCGATTTCAAGCGTATTACCCTGATTTTTTTTAATGACCTCCGACATCTTATTATTAAAATCCGCTTCGACTTGCTGCTTGATATTTTCATATATCAGGGACATGATTTTAATCGGATAAGCCTCTTGCGTTTCGCTCAGGTAGTCTTCCTTCAGCTGAAAAAAATAGGCTTCGCTCTGTTGTAGATAAGGGGCTCGGAGTGTTGCCGTGCTAAGCTTATGGTTCTTCAAAAATTTCTTCAGCGCTGACTGAAAATCTAGCCAGATTTTCTCAAGCCCTTTATCAATATCTGTCGTACTTCTTTTACGCCCTGCAATCGATTGGAGCATCTGCTGAAAAGTCAGTTCAACTTGCTCACAAATATACGTAGCAATCACATCATGCTTTGTCATGTGCTTTATCCTTTTTTGGCATCGGACTGGATAAATGCTCAACCTGCAATATCTTGATCATCTCATCGATGCCTTGACTGACATGGCATATATACTGATACAAGGAGGCTGAGGAATAACGATAAAACAGCTCCTGATCGCGTTGATCATGGCCGTACAAGGCCTGAATCACATTAAACGCCACTCCATGATCCATCAGCATATTCATTGCAAAATGGCGCAGCCAGTTATTGTAAATAGGCGCTGAGGCATAGCGCGACAACGCTTCATTCACCCAAGCTCGGCTAAGAGGCTTGATCCTGATTTTAGGACTGTCCCATGCTTGAGCCGTCACCGGCAGGCTTCCCGGATAGACAATC
This sequence comes from Acinetobacter sp. YH12039, assembly GCF_013420015.1. Lineage (NCBI taxonomy): Bacteria > Pseudomonadati > Pseudomonadota > Gammaproteobacteria > Moraxellales > Moraxellaceae > Acinetobacter > Acinetobacter sp. YH12039. The sequence continues at coordinate 24,827 of NZ_VOZA01000031.1, forward strand.
ACCTTGCCAAACAGATCTTCAAGGGTGAAATTTTTCTTGAAGACAAATTTCAGTAAGTCAGCATAGTGAGTGACCACACTGTTTAAGAAATCGAGATAATGCTTAAACGCCTGAGTAAAAAACTTCGCTAACGGAATAAAACGCCCATCCTTACGTGATTGGCTATTCTTTTTATCATTCACATATAGCAGTCTTAAATCCAGATCATAAGCACTACACTCCCCCAACAAATGTTCTTGCGGACGTCGTGTTAAACATAACAGGCTGATATGCCACATCCACAAACTGTAGGCATTGATCCGCTCGATCAAGTGCTGATGCAACTGAATTTTCTCATGACAGACCTTATGCAGCTGCTGGAAGAAATCAGACACAAAATCCGGAGTCAGGGCCAATTGACTCCCCAGCCGGGTGGTATCCGCTTCACTCGAGCTTTCAAACTGCTGCTCGACGATCTTGATCTCGGCTTCCGTGTCCGGTCTGCACAGCGTATTCAGATAAATCCGGTACTTCTCATTCAGCTGCTTCTTTGCAACCCCTCCGTAAAAACTGCCGGGAAGATCATGAGAACTATCTTTGCCCGATAGCACATGTGCAATATATTCATTAAACGTGTGGTGAAAAACATGGAAGTACAACTGTGCCTGTAACTTTTCGACAGTGATTGAACCAAGCTGTTGTCCTGCTATGCATTTTTTCAGATATTGATTGACCTCTTGCACCGTCACAGGCGAAGTACTACAACGTAAATGTAGATATTCAAACCAGCTGCTGGACAAATACAGCTCATGAGATACCATATGATTCAACTGATGTGGCATTAAACTTTCATTTTTTTGCTGAGTAATCGCCAGATACAGTCTCACCTGATATTCCGTCCGCTTGGCGCTCCCCGTTTTCAGCAGCATCCCCTTTTCAATCAGCTGTTCATAGTTCAGGAGTGCAACAGGTGACAAGCCACTGCTCAGGCTGAGTAAGCAGGCGGCAGCCATGGCAGAACTGTCCGGATCTTGGCTATTTAATTCGCCATTTAACAGGTAAAAAAGATGCTGAATTACATCCTGACTCATATAATAAGAGTTGGTCACCAGCGGTTGTAAACGACGCTGTCGATGTCGCAACATATGCGTCGCATATTCATTCACAAATCTAAAAAAACGACCAGTTCCCGGATCTGTGGTTTCGATCTGCCAACCTTGTTCAATCGCATCGATCTCGCCCTCTTCATCTATCACGATCCATGGATCAAACGTGATATCAGCCGGAAAATAAGATAAAGTGATCTTCCCCTGCGACGGGTAGTCCTTTTCAACTTCCTCTTCTTGCGAGGGCCAATCCGGCACAGGTTTCAGCTTTTTAGGTCTTGGTTTTCTCGGTTTCCGTTTTTTAGCTTTTATTCTTTGCAGTATGCGTTTTCTTCGTATTTTCCTGTGTATTTTTCGATACACGATTTTTTTGTCGGCCAGACGTTTAAAAATGATGGTTAGTGCACGCAAGTAGTTGGAAAATTTTTTCTCTTTTAAAGAACAATCCTGAATAAACTCCGTCCAATTCTCATAAATTTCCTTATTGAACTGCACCAGATTCAACATAAAATCTAAATAGCATTGCAGTAATCGTCTGCTGTCTCTTTCCTCACTGCTTTCCTCTTGCTGTTGCAGACCAAGCTCAACCAGCGGTTTACAAATGTAGCGCAACAAATCACAGATTTCTTTTTGCTTGGCGTCAGAAGCCGTTAACGGACAAATCGCCTGATATTGCTTGTAAAACAAATAACTGACCCGCAAGAGCAAATAACCGGTTTCATCCAGCTGTTCAGAGACATACGTAGCAAAATAAGTGAATGCCGCAAATAGATAATCCTTGCCTAGTTGTCGGGCGCTCACAATCGAGGTATAAACTTTAGCTGCATTAAGCTTCAATTTCTCAATTTGGAGTAAATCATCTACAGATAATTCAGAAAATTCTGTGAACGTCACAGTTTGCTGTAGTTGCAAATATAGGATCGCGAAGTTGACCCGCAATTTCTCACTATCGCTTTTGTCTGCTTTATTTAATTTCTCACATTCTTGCGTTTCAGCAGTGAGATGAGATTGCAGATAGTTTTCTAAAGATTGTACTTTTGCCACGTTTCATGACTCACAATTCAATTTTTTCTTCAGGACTAAGATCACACTGACGCTTAATTTTCAGGAGCTCTTTAACTTGTTTTTTAGCCTCCTCGTTGCGCAAGTTAAAAAACGTCATCAAAAAATAGGCACTGAGTTTCCCTGACTGACCAAAAACATCAGCCTGCACTTCTGGATCAATATAAATATCAAGTTCACGGATCAACTGCAGCTGTGGCATATAGTACACATGTGCACGCACGGCACTGTCCGTTTTTAAGATCTCGATAATCTGCTGCCATATCTGCACATAGCATTTTGTAAATTCCTCCTGTTTGTTTTTATTCCTGTCTGGTTTCTGTTTCATCAGACTCCCCACCTTCTTCTTCAACTTAAGTAGCTTTGGTGTTGTGGTCACGAAAGGAAGGACAAACTGATAAAGAAAGAGGGCAGTGTTGCTTGCTGACTGAGCAAAAATCATAATAAATGACCAAAAATTAACACACAAAGTTTTATAACATTTTTTTTATTTACTTTTGAAGATTTTTTAGTCAATAATCACAATAATAATATTATTCAAATACTTATAATTTTAAAATATCTAATATTCTGCAAACTTCCCCACTATATTAGTTACAACCCCTCAATTTTCATAAACAGTTTCAACAAATAATTATTAAATCCAGTCATAAAAAGCAAGTGAAAAAACCGCCTAAGATGTAAATCTTTGAGCTTGTCAAAGTTATCGATATGCTGTTAAAGCAGTTTAAATTGAGCAGAAAATCATGTGCCTCGCCTCAAATTTTGGTAAGCATCCGCTGAACCCCATCGCTATTTTTTAATTCGGTTCAGGTTCCAAGCGGTGTCGCTGCAACTATTTGGGTCACTTTATGTGTCGGCAACCTTTCAGCACATCACTTAAATAGGCATACATAGCCCATTCATCTTTGCTGACTGGATCAGGGTCATGATGTTCGCTGCTCGCTGACTACTGCGTAGCGAACCTACAAACAGCCAGTTCTACCCTCAAGGAGGTATCTACACAAATATTTTTAATTGAGCTATGGTAGGCAGCATGTTTTAAATTTTACGACAACTCGATTAGATGCCCGTCTCGTTAAATGCAAGAACATCAGTATCTAAGTGAATCGAAATTTGTTGCTTCACAGGGCTATAGAATTGATCGTGGCGTACAAAGGTATTTTAACTTTTAAATGTTTGTGCAACAAAGCCATACTTATTACTGAAAAAAACATCTCATAACTTTATAATTACTCGCAAATCTTTCATTATTGTAATATGGCTCTAGACTAGCAGATTTACACTTAGTTTTACCTAATGAGGTCCCACAACCCTGTTGCTAGCTCATTAAGCACCCTCATCCAACGCCATTCTGTTTCTTTAAGATGATAATCAAAATACTCTTTTGATATACCGTTGAACTTTGCTAGCCTTCTTTTCTATGTACACGACAAATTTCACAGAACCCTTATCCTTGATCCTAGCCAAAATAATGGACAGCATGTCCCTCTAAAGATAACGTAACTTCAATCTTTGGAGATCCAAGAAATGGCTAAACGTTTTAGTCCGGAATTTAAACAGCAAGCGATTGATTATGCCCTTTCAAAGTCCCACCAACCTATAGCTGCAATCGCCCAGAAATTAGGTGTGGGTTATTCAACTTTAGACAAATGGATTCGTGAAGCCAATCCAGTGGGTTCAAGCAAACGTCAACTTTCACCATAACAACAGCGGATCTTAGAATTAGAGAAAGAAGTCAAACAGCTCAGGGAAGCCAATGACATCTTAAAAAAAGCGCATGCGTACTTTCTGACAGATCATGCCAAGAAAAGTACACGGTAATTCAAGATCTGGATGTGAATGAAGTCACTGTATCTTCTGCCTGTAAATGCCTGGGTGTCAGCACTTCAGGCTATTATGCCTGGCGAAAACACCAGGCCAAGCCAGCGCAGAAATATAATGATTTAAAAGCCGTATATTGGCAGCATCATGCACGATTGGGTGCACCTTCATTGGTACATGACATGCATGATTTAGGTTACAGCATGAGTGTCAACGGCATTCTAAAATTGACCCCTTTGATCTCGTATTAAATTTCAACCTGAGGCTGAATCCCAATTCTTTTTTTATCCTTCAAACGATAACTCTCACCCGATATCTGTACCACATGACAGTGATGTAATAGCCGATCTAACATCGCAGCGGTCAACGTGACATCATCTGCAAAGGATTTGGACCACTGGCTAAAGGGTAAGTTACTCGTCAATATCGTACTGCCTTTTTCATAACGCTTGGCAATCACATTAAAGAACAGATTCGCTTCTTCACGTCCAAACGGTAAATAACCAATTTCATCGATAATCAGTAACTTTGGTCCCAGTACCGCACGTTGCATATAGGTTTTCAGTTTACCTTGCTGGTAGGCTGTACTTAGTTGCAGCATGAGATCGGCGGCGGTAATGAACTTGATCTTAATGTTGTTCATGATGGCCTTATAGCCTAATGCCATAGATAAGTGCGTTTTTCCTACTCCGCTAGCCCCGAGAAACACCACATTTTCTGCTCTAGTAATAAAGCTCAGATTGAACAGTTCAATCACCTGTGATTTAGGGGCCCCTAGGGCATAATTAAAATCATAGTCTTCCAGGGTTTTGACTTGAGGCAGGCCTGAGAGTTTCATCAGTACCTGCTGACTGCGCTGTTGCCTGGCAGCATATTCATGCGTCAAGATCGCTTCAACAAAGTCGGCATAACTTCCATCTTGACCTAATGTTTGTTGTGCATGATGTGACCATTGTGATGCGATGGCAGGCAGATTGAGCTTTTGGCAAAGTTGCTCTATACGGTCGTATTGCAGATTCATCATGAAACTCCCAGCAACTGGTCATATACCGATAAGGGATGCTGCAAACTCTCGTAGGGCATGACATGCTCTGCTGCTGCAACAGGTACAGTGCAGGAACCTGTATCTGATTGCGGTAATGGCGTAAATTTTTGCTGCTCCTGTTGCAGTCGAACAGCCGGTTTTTCTTGCGTGGTGGCATGAATCCGCTGATTGGCGGTTTCATGCAGCCACCGGCCAATGTGGGCATTGGCGACATCAACATCTAACAGTAAACCCGAAGTCTTCAGGCTTGCTTTCAATGGCACAATAAAGCTTGATTTGAGGTATCCATTAAAGCGTTCAACTTTGCCTTTGGTCTGTGCACGGTAGGGCTTACATACGCGAGGACGAAAGCTGTATTTCTTGGCGCAGTCGAGCAGTTTGGGATTCCATTTATGCTGCCCCTCCTGATAGGCATCCCGTTCAATCATGATCGTTTTAGCGTTATCAAACAGGATTTCTTGAGGTACTCCTGCAAAGAACTGAAATGCATTTTCTAGACCATCGATCCATGCATCGGTACGTTCATGATCATAAAATTTCACGAAAGTCGCTCTGGAATACCCTAATGTTGCGACAAAGGCTTTTAAAGTCGTGTTGTTGCGTCGAATCGTGGTGAAATCCACCTGCATTTGTTGGCCAGGTTGGGTTTCAAAACGAATGATCGGTTCCGGTTTGGCAACTGGTTTTAATGTTGCAAGATATTCCCTCAATATCCTGATCTTTCCTGGATATCCCAACCTTAAAATTTCCTGGTAGAGCACGACAGCAGGAATCCATTCAGGATGAGCTGCATTTACACGTTGGAGTAAATAGGGTTTATATGGGTCAAGGATACTTATTCTAGGCTGTATACGCTGATACTGAGGTGTGGTGTTTTGCCGTAAATATTTACGTACGGTATTTCTGGACACCCCCAGTTGACGACTAATGGCTTTAATAGATTTACCTTGTTGATGAAGTATTTGGATTGTCACTGCTTGCTCCAAAGTTAACATGTTGAGCAGTCCAAAATGACCGCTATATTAACCAAGGGGGTCAGTTTTTAAATGCCATTAGGGGGGCATTTTTACACTGCCGCTAACAAGGCAAATTATTTTGGTTATAAAAGGTCTTTGCTGTGATTAGAAACTCTTGATCGGAACCTTCATGTTGATCAATTTTAGGATGTTCTTTGAACTTAAACCAATACCCGACATGTGCATCACGTACTGTTGAAGTCGCACTAAAGTACTTGGCTTGCGAATTGAAGTATTTGCTTAAATTTTCATTCAGTTTTTCAATTTGTTTGTTGCCAGACTGAGTTGCACCATCTTCACCTTTGAGGTCTTGTATCCATGCAGGACTGATGTGAAAGGCTTGTTCTAAGCCTAAACTTACTACATCTTGATTATCTGAATGCTGATGTTTTGTGAGTACCGAGCCTGCACCTTCTTCTTGTGCTAAAGCATCTGCTTGCCATCTTTGAAGGTGTACCGCAGTTAGTTGTAGAGAACGCAATCCTGTGAATGCTGTGATAATGTCTTGTCATTCTGTAGCACTACTTCGATGAAAACGAATATTGCGACGATCTAATGCTTGAAATTGGGCATTATCATCAATTAAGCGTAGCTTTTGTGGTTTGATCTGTTCAGATGAACTCCATACTTGATGCTGTGCTTCATCAATCAGTGTAGTTACACCTTCAGAAGCTAAAAGTCGTTTAATAAAGTCGTAGTCGGTTTCATTGCTCTGCATGATGAAGGGACGAACATCATAGCTTTTGCTTAATCCGCTTTTATCTAAGGTTAAGCTAGAAGCGAGTAATGGGCTTTTCACTTAAATCCAAAACATCAAACAAATCAGATGCACTTTCAAATCATGGGTCTTGGTATCATTAATAATAAATTCAGTAGGATTTCCATCCGCATCCACAACTAAATGGATTTTAGAACTATTTCCACCAACGTTATTAGAAATAGCTTGGTCTTTCACTCCGGTCGTATGTTGATGCACTCGCATATGAGATGCATCAATAGAAACCTATTCTAGATTTGCATCATTTGATAATAATTTAAAGACTTAGACCATTGATTATGCGCCAGCATTGTTGTAATACATAACAAGAAGGAATGTGGTTTGTCGATTGAATTTTACTTTCTCACTATTTTTTATACAACAAATGTCAACAGCATCTAACTTTTATAAATATATATTATAAAAAAATTGTTTTTAATTAACATTAATTTTATTACTAGGTATCACCAAGATTATACTATCAGACATATTTTAAAGAAAAGAAGTGTAGCAAGTTGCTACACTTCTTGATTTTTCTCTACCAACTCTTTCAATAGATTTTCTAATTTTTCCAAACTAGCATCATCAAAATGAGAAATTTTTAAAGAAACCTTTAATAACTTATCATTAAATTTAATATTTCCAGCAACTTTCCCAGCATATTCAATTTTTTTTACAAGCGATGTTGATGGAGAGTCATTATTATCTTGAACTAGATATTTCGTAGCTTGTGCAACAGCCTTAGTTTGCTCAAGTTGGCCATTCTTTACTTTTGTCCAAACAGTTAACAAGGCTTTTTCAGCACGTTGTTTTATTTCGTCGTGATCTGCAAGAAATTTTTTAAAAGCTGTTGCAGCAGTTCGACCTAATAACTGGGGCTCATTTACCAAATCATTCAAGATGGCTTTAGGCAACTTTTCAAAAGATAAATATTTATACATGTCTTCGCGATTTAAGCCTAAAGACTTCGCTAAACGTTGTTTATTTTTCTTTAAATTTTCATCTAAGCCTACTAGACCAATATAGATTTCGAAGTCTGTTAAATCCTGGCGTTTTAAATTTTCAGCTAGTGTAAGTAGTGAAGCTTCTTCATTATTTGCATCAATAATAATTGCTTCAATGGTCGATTTTTTTAGAATTTCATGCGCACGTAATCGACGTTCACCTGCAATCAGTTCAAATTTTAAATTTTCAAGTTTACGAACAGTGATGGGTTGCAACAAACCAACTTCATCGATCGATTCAGCCAGTTCTTTGATTTCCTGCTCATCAAATTTTCTACGCGGTTGATAAGGACTCCGTGAAATGTCTTCAATGGGGACATTTCGTCTAAATTCCTTTAATTCCTTGATATTATCTTTTTGAGCTAATTGATGCTTTTGAGTATTTTGTTTCAGCTTTTGAGCTAAAAGTTCTTTTGCAGTTGCCATAAAATTCTCAATCAGTTAACTTTAGCTAAAACTTCTTTAGCTAAACTTTCAAAAGCCTTTCGAACCTTTCCACTTTTGTCTAGCTTAAGTAAAGACTGCTGCATAATTGCGGCTTGATTTACTTTTGTACTTTGTGGAATAGTCGTTTCCATAATATAGCCCACTTGCTTAAATGCTTCATCACGAATGAGTTTACAAACATTTTGTCTCTCATCGTGCTTAATAAGTAGTGCACCTAATAATTGTAACTCCGGATTGATTCGCTTTATTTTTTCTAAATGATTAAGTAAGTCTGTAACACCATATAGACCATATTGTGAGCCAGATTCAATCGGGATAATTACATGTGTTGAAGATGCTAAAGCATTACTCGTCAATAGTTTTAAACTTGGAGGGCAGTCAATTAAAATAAAATCATAAAGATCTTTTAATAGTTCTAATTTTGTAGTGAGTTCTTCTGATGGTCTTGGCGCATCTTCTTTTAATTGGTCCTCAGTTTTTCCTAAATTGAGAGAACCATAAATTAGTGAAACATTATCAAAATTAGTATCTTCTTCTAAAGCGTCAGTAAGTAATGAGACATCACCTACTAATAACTCAGCGGTTGTTACTCCAATTTCACTTGGATGTTTTAAACCAATATGCAAGCTAGCATTTGCTTGAGGATCTAAATCGATTACAAGCACTTTTTTTCCTAAGTTTGCTAGCTCAGAGGCTAAATGAACAACTGTTGTTGTTTTACCACAACCACCCTTGTGATTCGCAACAGCAATAATTTTTGCAGACATACTTGTCAAATCATTCTATATTTACAATTACTATTAATATAAATAACTTTGGGCTAAGTTACTACACCTTTTAAATTTAAAACAGTCATTTGTATAACGCTAAAGCAATTTTAAATTTAAAGTTTTATATAGCTAGCTTATTTAATAATTAATAGTAATTAATAATTAAGTTAATTAATAATTAAGTTGATATTTTTTATTTAAAAACAATAGCATATCAACTTTAAGGTGGAGGGTTTGTCACCTTAAAGTGGAAGAGTTGTCCTCTATAAGTGGAAAGATGATCACTTAAAAGTGGAATATCTGTCACTGTAAAGTGGAATATTTGTCACTTAAAAGTGGAGTGTTTGTCACTATGGTGGAATGTTTTTCACTGTTAATTATAAAATATATGTATTATCATTTAAAATATATATAAAACAATTATTTATAATGTTGATAAGTTAGTGAATTTAAGTGCAAGAGTGGAAAAAAAATCACTTACAAAAATAATATTGTGGATAAAGTTGCAAGGCTTTTTTTTACTACACCATTTTTTGATATATTCATTGATCTAAGAGTGGAAAGAATTTCACGCACTCACCCTAGAATGCAGAAATTTTGTTCTTATGACTAAACTCGATATTTTTTTTCAGTGATCTGCGTTTTTAAAGGTGGAAAACTTGTCATATCGAAATAGGTTAATTGATTATTTAAAATCCATTATGGGTATTTATTCATCAATCCGTATTTCTATAAAGAATCAAAAACATCTAAAAGTGGAGTATTTGTCATCTTGGGGTGGAATTTAAAAATATATTTCCACTTTAATTGATTTTTACCTAAATTTGGTGACAAGTATTCCACCTTAGGTTTTTTAGGTGAAAGTGTTGAATCTTTTTCCACTTTTTTATATAACATGCATAATCAAGTTAAGCACACTTAAAATAGTTAATACACTTTATGTCAGAACTAAGCCATAACAAAGAAGAGCTGGATTCAATCCCGTACTGCATAGGTAATATTCGTCACAATGGGGTTGTAAGTACTAGCAATCGTTTGATACGACCTATTGAATTGTCAGCGAATGAATATAAAGCACTTTTATATGCGATGGCTGTTGCCAATTACGGTGAGAAGAATCATATCGATAAAGAGATTAGTGAACAAACATACATTTATCTGTATAAAGATGATTTAGCTGAATTACTGGGATTAAGTAAGCGAAATTCAATTAATGTAGCCATTGATCGAATTTACAAAGAACTTTCATCCCGTGTGGCGCACTTTGTAATTGAAGAACCTGTAGATGATATAAAGAAAAAGACTAAAAGAGTTCACTCGGTTGTCCCTATTATCCGTGAGTTAAGATGGGAAGATGATTCAAAGAATGCACTTCAAATCAGATTTACCAGTGAAGTATTACCTTACTTTACTCAATTAGCTGGTGGTAATTTTACTACATACCAACTAAAACATTTATTTGCTCTAGATTCAGTTGCAAGTATGAGTCTTTATACCTATTTCATAAAAAACGAATTCAAATTTAAGACTCAAGAAATCTACGAAGTTCCATTATTATTAGAGAATCTCAAAGCTCTAATTGATATAAATGAAACTAAATATGACCGTTGGGTCGATTTTCGACGTTATGTATTAGATAAAATTGTAGCTGAAATTAATGAAAACACCGATCTACAGTTAGAATATGAAACAATTAAAAAAGGACGCCCTATTGTAGGCGTAAAATTTAAACTACATCATCGTGGTTTTGAAAAGCCTGTAATTGAAAATAAAAAGGCCGAAAAATTAAAGATCTACTTAGATGTTCCATTTGAAGATAATGCTGAGGTAAAAGATCTAGGTGCAAAATTCGATACCACTGTACGTTCATGGTATATTTTTAATGATGATGCTAATTATTTACAGCTTGAAAAGTGGTTTAAGACTGTAGGTTGCCTCACAGACTCTCAAGCAAACGTTGTTATCAATGATTCATTATTTCAAATGGATTTTGCTGAAGTTGGAATGAGCTTAAGTGACTTTAAGAGAAAAATGAAAAATAAATTGAAAACTGATAGTAAATTTGTGGAAGACATCAAGGATCGTCTAAATGAAATTTTCGGAAAGGATATTATCTAGGAGTGTAGCAACTTGCTACACTTTTATCGGCTATTCTTAGTTCAAGAAACCACTTATAACTTTAATTAGTAAAACAGTTATATTGAACGTTTATTTCAACAGAGATGGATCCGGAAATTTGAACAACTCCTATAATTGATATTCTGCTCCTCAAATGATGTTATAAACATCAATATATGGAGTATTTTATGGCACGTAGACCAAGAAGAAATCATTCAAACGACTTTAAGGCTAAGGTAGCACTTGCTGCGATCAAAGCAGAAAAAACACATGCTGAATTGAGTTCTGAGTTTAATGTTCATCAAAACCAAATTATTGACTGGAAAAATCAATTGATCTCAGCTTCCTCACAAGCTTTCGATCAATCAAAAGCTCCATCAGAACCCCCCATTGATCTTAAAAAGTTACATGTAAAAATCGGTGAGCAGGCATTAGAAATTGATTTTTTAGAAGGTGTGTTGAAGAAACTGGACTGCTTCAACCACAAAAGTTAATCGACCACTCACTTCAGATTTCAGTATCTAAAAAGCTAAGTTATTGAAAGTCTCTCGTGGTTGTTATTATTATCGCCCAAAACCTGTTAGCTCATCAGATCTGAAACTGATGCGATGTATTGATGAATTACATATGCAATATCCTTTTGCAGGCAGTCGTATGATGCGTGATTTGTTGAATCTTCAAGGGCATCATATAGGACGACGTCATACACGTACTTTAATGAAGAAAATGGGTATTCAGGCGTTATATTGCAAACCAAATTTAAGCCAGGCTAATCAAGCTCACCGTAAATATCCATATCTGCTC
>NZ_VOZA01000032.1:0-35606 GCF_013420015.1 Acinetobacter sp. YH12039
AATCCATGTTGCAAAGCGACTGAAGCAATTGAAACGTCCGGTGCTTTACAAGCCTGAACGATCTGCTGTTTAAATTCAGCACTGTATGTTCTTCGTTTTTTCGCAAGAGATGCGATGGATGTCTGATTATTTGTAGTCATAAATTTAAGTCCCCACTTGTTTCTAAGTGGGGACTAAATTAAGGCTTATAGGATGAATTCATAAGGTGTGTTCAGCGGACGCTTACAGTAATATGAAAAGGAAGACCTCTCAAGGATTTAATATCGAAAAGCTAGAGGGAATTAATTCATTAGATTATTTTGATCATAAAGATTATGGCATAGGAAAATTATTGGATGATCAAATACGAAATCCAAGAACTTCTGCTGAAAAAACTGCTTTTGCCGATGGTACAGGTGTAGGAACCATTAAATATAAACTAGATTTTTGTCGTGAAATCATCAAATATTTTGATGAAAATCCTGATTGGGAAATGACACCAAAAGCAAAGGATCTATGCATCCGAATTTTCAAACATATTGAAAAGTGTAATTCAAATTAGAAAAAGACCGCCTAAGCGGTCTTTTTTAATTAAACATTAAATCCAATATGTTTACCTGTAGGTAATTCGACATCAATACGAAGTTTCCCACCCATTGCTTCTACATATTTTTTCATGGTTGATATTTTTAAATCATTACCACGGTTTTCGATTGCAGAAAGCGAAGGCTGTTTAATCCCTAAAGTTTCTGCTAATTCTTTTTGAGACATTTCCAACTCTTCACGAATCATGTGAAGATGCTGTTCAAGCATCAGTTCTTCTGCCATTTGCTGAATACGAGCTTGGCTTTCAGCAGAGCGAGCTGCCAATAATTCTTGTAAACTTTTTGCCATGTTAGGAATCTCCTAAACTCTTTAAATGCAAAGTGTATTGCTCATCTGCAATTGCCAGCATTTCTGTATAAAAACGCTTTTTACCGCTTTTATCACCAATGCATAACACAATCGCTTGTCTTAACGGATCAAAAGCAAAGAAAGCTCGAATCGGTTTGCCACGGTGTTGCACACGAAGTTCTTTCATATTGGTATATTTAGAATCATATACAGTGTCCACCAAAGGTCGACCTAAGCTTGGTCCTTGTGATTGCAACACAACCAAAGCTGCCAAGACCTTTTCTTGTGTCGAATCGTCTTGCTGAGCAAGCCATTCATTAAATACATCTGTGGCCAATACTGTCCACATAGCACAACCAAAATATAGACTATAAGCTATATCATAATTTAATCGAGTAAACACTGCAAATAAAAAACCGTCCTTACGGACAGTCTTAAAATTCCCTCCTTTTTCAAAGGAGGGTCAGGGAGGATTATTTAAGCCACTGGCGCCAAGGTAAACAACACTTGTCCTGTTTTTACCGTTTGCCCTTTTTCAATGACAATCTCTTCCACCTTCATACGCTCAGGCGCAATAATTGGAATCTCAATCTTCATCGCTTCAATGACGGCTAACGTTGCCCCCTCTTCGACAATATCACCTGACTGACATTCAATTTTCCAAATTGAACCCGGCATATGCGACTCCACTGCACAGCCACCTTCAGGCACTTCAACACCTTCACTATCATCGACCGCATCTAAACTTTCAGAGACATATTCTGCAAGTCCTGCCTCATGCCAGCGACGACGTTCTTCATCAAAATTGGCTTGTTGGATGGATTTAAATGCTGAGATAGATTCGGCATTTTCAGTCAAGAATTCATTGTATTCTTTTAGGTTTAATACACCTTCTTCTACACGCAGTTTTAAGCGTCCTGCTTTAAAGTCCTCACGCATTTGCATGAGTTCAGTTTCAGACACTTCATAGAATTTAATTTGGTCAAAGAAGCGTAGTAACCAAGGCATACCTTGTTCAAAATCAGGGTTTTTACGATAACGAGACCACATTTGCGTAGTACGACCCACAAACTGATAGCCTCCCGGACCTTCCATACCATAAACACACATATACGCACCGCCAATACCGACAGCATTTTCAGGCGTCCATGTCCGTGCAGGGTTGTATTTCGTCGTCACTAAACGCTGGCGAGGATCAAGCGGTGTTGCCACAGGTGCACCTAAATACACATCGCCCAAACCCATGACCAAATAACTCGCGTCATATACCACATCTTTGACCGCTTGTTTGTCTTTTAAACCATTAATACGACGGATAAACTCAATATTGTCAGGACACCATGGTGCATCTGGACGTACCGTTTGCATATAACGCTCTGTCGCTAGCTGGGTTTGTGAATCCTCCCAAGCGAGTGGTAAATACACAGTCCGTGACGGTACTTGCATTTGGGTCACATCAGGCAGTTCAGCTTCCGCGACTTGTAGTAAACGCAATAAATCCAATTGATCAAGCTTGATCGAATCAAAATGAATTTGCAGTGAACGAATCCCCGGTGTGAGATCAATAATTCCTGTGATATTTTGCTTTTCAACCCATTGCATGAGTGCATGAATACGGAAACGTAGGTTTAAATCTAAAACCAACTCACCATATTCCACCAACATGTAGTTGTTGCCCGCAGGACGATACACCACATCTGGCAAGCCATTCTGACCTTTTAAAGTATCAAGCACCGCATTTTTTAAGGTGGAAAGTTCAGGATAAAATGACTCATCAAATGCCACAACCTGCGTATCAGATGCTTCTAATTGCGCATGATATTTTTCATTTAAGAGCTTAGCTTGATGATAACTCACAGGTATAAATCTGACTTTGTCTCCTGCTTTCAATTGACCAAGCTTCCAAAGCTCAGAATTAATCACCACGGCAGGACAAACAAAGCCTCCTAAACTTGGACCATCTGGACCCAAAATAATCGGCATATCACCCGTAAAGTCGATAGCACCAATGGCATAAGCATTGTCATGAATATTCGATGGATGCAAACCGGCTTCACCACCATCCTCACGTGCCCATTCAGGTTTTGGACCAATCAAACGAATACCTGTACGGCTTGAGTTAAAGTGAATCTCAAAAGTATTGGCAAAGAAGGTATCAATGTCTTTTTTAGTAAAGAAGTCTGGTGCACCATGCGGGCCGTACATCACCGCAATTTCCCATTCATGACTAAACGTTGGCACTTGTTCAGGCGCAAGCGCTGTCACTTGTTCAGATGTAAATGCCATGATTGGCAACATATCTCCAATCAATAAATTACGACCAGCATGACCACCAAACTGACCAAGGGTAAAGGTTGCTTGTGAGCCTAAATATTCAGGTACATTCAAACCGCCTTTAATGCCGATATAGGTACGGCAACCTGTGGCGATTTTTCCACATTTTAAAATCTGACCTTTACGCACATTCACGGTTTGCCACATTGGTACAGACATACCATCAAGCGTTGATGGCATATCACCACCCGCCAATACAATTTGGCTATCACAGTGGAATTTTAAACTTGGGCCTTGCAAAGTGCATTCAAGCCCTGCCGTGTTATATGCATTGCCTAACAATTGATTCGCAACATTAAGTGACAGCGGATCAATCGCACCTGATGGTGGCACACCCACATCCCAATAGCCCAAACGACCTGTGACATCTTGCACAGAAGTTTGAATGCCTGATTGCAACACTTCAATTTTTTGGGTTTTCCACTCAAATGTATTTAAGAATCGTGTGGTTTGCGTACCGGCTTTAAATACATCGCAGTTGATAATATTTTGTAGATATTCAAGATTAGTTTCAATGCCTGCAACCGATGTTTTGGCGAGTGTTTCGGTCATTGCAGCAATTGCAGAGTCACGATCATCCGCTGTGACAATGATTTTCGCAATCATCGGGTCATAAAATGATGAGACATTTGAACCGGTTTCTACCCAAGTTTCATTGCGTGCCTGCGGATCAAAATCGACATAGGTCAACAGCCCTGCACTCGGTTGGAAGTTTTTAATTGGGTCTTCTGCATATAAACGTACTTGAATTGAATGACCTTTCGATTCAAGTTGTGCTGTTGGTGCAATCCAATCCCCACTACCGAGAGTCACCATCCATTCCACAAGGTCTACACCAAACACTTGCTCTGTCACACCATGTTCAACTTGCAGGCGGGTATTCACTTCTAAGAAATAGAATTCCTGTGTGTCGGTATCCATCACAAACTCAACTGTACCTGCCGAACGGTAACTCACCGACTTCATCAATCCAATCGCGACAGATTGAATATAGGCACGTTGCTCATCATTGATATGTGGTGCTGGGGTTTCTTCCACGACTTTTTGGTTACGACGTTGTACCGAACAATCACGCTCGCCAAGTGCCAAGACTAAGCCATTACCATCACCAAAAATCTGCACTTCGATATGACGGGCATTCTGTACGAATTTTTCTAAATATAAACCTGCGTCTTTAAAGTTGGCTTGGGCAAGATATGACACTGTAGAATAAGCATCTTTCAGCTCTTCTTCACTCCACACCAAACGCATACCAATACCGCCACCGCCCGCGGTACTTTTCAGCATCACAGGATAACCAATACGATTGGCTTCAAGCAGTGCTTCAGCTTCATCTGCCAAAAGCTGACTGCCCGGAAGAAGTGGTACATTGGCTTGAATCGCGAGTTGACGCGCGGTATGTTTTAAGCCAAAGGATTTCATTTGTTTTGAGTCTGGCCCTAAAAATACAATGCCTTGCGCTTCACACAGATCACAAAATTCTGCATTTTCAGACAAGAAGCCATAGCCCGGATGAATCGCTTCTGCGCCTGTTTGTTTCGCGACTTCTAACATTTTATCGACATTTAAATAACTTTGGCTGGCAGGACTATCACCAATAAATACCGCTTCATCAGCTAAGGTCACATGCAAAGAATCACGGTCTGCTTCGGAATACACAGCAACAGATTGAATACCTAATTTTTTCAGTGTACGGATCACACGACACGCGATTGCACCACGGTTGGCAATGAGGACTTTATTAAACATGCTATTACTCCTCACCTTCACGGATGATCAGTTGAATTTTTGTTGGGTTATAGGCATTACATGGGTTATTCAGTTGTGGACAATTGGAAATGAGGACAATGAGATCCATTTCAGCTTTAATTTCAACATATTTACCCGGTGCAGAAATACCATCATCAAATTTCAAATGTCCCTCAGCGGTCACAGGCACATTCATAAAGAAGTTAATATTTGGGCCGATATGGCGCACATTTAAGCCATGTTTTTTGGCAATCGGATGTTGCGACAGAGCAATCATGAAATTATTACGGCAACTGTGCATTGGAAATTTGTCATGTGCATAGCGAACAGTGTTGCTTTCACATGAACATGCACCGCCTAAGGTGTCATGACGACCACAGTTATCGTCATGGATGGTGGCAATTTTATTGCCAAAGTTGGTGTATAGAGCTGTGCCTTTTTCTAAATAGATTTGTTGATTAATAGCCAATGTATCGGTTGCGCTATAACGCTCTTCACGGTTTAGGCTTGAAATAAATAAGGTATCGACAGCTTGATTACCTTCGAGGTCAACGATACGAAAATATTGCCCTTTTTTGACTTCGCACATCCATGCTTCACCAGCAGGACATACTTCGCTTAACACTGATTTTTCAAAATTTTGTGTTGGGTTTACTAATGCAGTCATGATCATCCCCCTCAAGCCGTTAAAGCGTAATAGCGTTTATTATTTTGAAAAGCACGTTGATTTTGCGGGCATGAATCACGACATACATCGGTATCAAGTAAAGGAAGTGCTTTGTATAAATACAATTGAACATCGGCAGGTGCATATTCCGTGCTGTTATCTAATGCATGTGGTGCGGATGATAAGAACACCAAGCAATCCATTTCAAAGCGCAGTTCAATGACTTGATTTGTATTGTCCGAAGCAACATAACTTAAGTTGCCGTTGTCATCAGGTTGAACTTTAGAGAATAAATTTAAGGTACTGCTGAGGTCGGTTGCAGATAAGCCAAATTTGGTCATTTCAAGCAATAAGCTATCTTTGCCATTACGGTACATATCGTTACGGGCATCTTGGAAAGTTTTGCTGCCGAATTGGTTTTCAATTTGCGATGCCGTACTTGGTGCACAAAAAGCATCATTCCAAGCGTGATCATCTTTCACAATCGAGATCATGGCACGGCCTAAATCCGACGCCAAAATATGACCTGTACTTAAATAAGCCGTGTGCTGCCCCTTAAGACTATCTGGCATGTTGTAACGTTCAAGCTTATCTTCACTATTTACACAGTACAGCGACACATTGGCATTTTGCCCTAGCGATTTAAGCTGTAATACTGCGCCACGCTGAATACGCGCTGACCAGTGGTGCCCACCCGGTAAAAGTTCAGTCCATAGTGCTTTATCTTCATGATAATGTGTTGTGCTCATTGCAGCCTCTGCCTAATTCTTAACTGTTTACCTCCCGGGCTTTTATCCCTCCGTGCAGCTTTGCTTTGAATTAAAACGAAGCCGTGAACTCTCGGTCGCGGTCATACATAGAAATGTATCGGAACCCTAGATCACTTTATGATGTATGTAGAAATGCAAAGGCTGTGCCAATTTAGTATTACCAATTTACATAAACGTAATACTGCTATTTATTAGACTTTTTTTATAGTATTGAGCTATAGCATGACCAAATCGGGTGCAGCCCATGCACAAAATTGCTGCAAAAGTTGCAAAAAAAAGCCTAAAATCATTTTTGGGCTTTATGTAATGCATAAAAATTATTTCACCAATATCTCATGGAACATATGACGCAGCCATTGATGGCTGGTTTTATGATGGCAGGACATATGCCAATATTGCTTCACGCCATAGGTTGGAAACGCAATCGGCGCATCAAATATTTTTAAGTTACCGCGTGAAAGCAATACTTCACTCAAGTAGTACGGCACAGTAGCAATCGCATCAGTGTCTTGCACGACTAAGCCTACACCTAAATAACTAGGTAATCGCATTAAAATATCACGTTTTAAATCAAGGTTAAGCAGCTCATTTTCAATATGGTAGTGCCCCATCCCTGCATCAATATCAATATGCGACTCTGACAAATATTGCTCAGTTGTAATAGTGTCACCCGTTAATCGTGGATGATCCTTAGCTGCAATCACCACATAATATTGCTCAAACAATTTTTGCTGATAAAAGCCGCTTTCCAAATGCGGTAAAAACCCCAGTGCTAAATCAATTTCACCATTCGCCATCTGATAACTGGTTTCAGTGGTAATCGGGCGTACATTCAGACGTATTTGTGGCGCGTGTTTTTTTAGATATTGGCTGATTTTAGGCAATAAAACCAAATGCGAAACATCGGTCATGGCCAAAGTAAATTGTTGATCTGAAATGGCTTGATCAAAATTAATCGTAAAATTATTAATGGCTTCGACTTTACTCAAGGCTTCGCTGACTAAAGGAAATAATTGACGCGATAACTCCGTAGGCACCATTTCATTGCCGATACGTAAAAATAAGGGGTCGTTATAATGCTGTCGTATTTTATTTAAAATATTACTGACTGTAGGCTGACTCATCTGCAAGTGTTCAGCAGCTTGCGACACATTTTTGTACTTATAAACATGAAAAAAAATGCTAAGAAGTTTACAGTCCAATTCAAACACGAAAGATTTAGTCCCTAATTAAATATTGCAAGTTATGCTGTGCATCATCTGCTGAATTATACAAAAAGCCAATAACGAAATATTACTTTTATTGCAGATGAAACGCCAGTTTAGCCTGCTCAGTTGCATTTGGCTTTTCAACACTCCAATCAGTCAGCATAATAGACATAGCTCGAATTTGGATATCAACATGCTTCAAGGAAAAAAACTGGTTTGTTTTGATTTAGATGGCACACTTATCGACTCTGTTGGCGTGTGGAATCAGGTCGATGCAGATTTGATTCAACAGTTAACTGGACAAACCATCCAATTGGATTTCATTCAACGTGAACGTGACATTCAGCTGCAATTATTTAAAAACACACCAGACCCTTACTTAATGTACTGTAACTATCTAAAAGATACTTATAAAATTGAACAACACACGGCTGATCAAATCAAACAGCAACGATATGCCATTTCACAACATTTTTTAGAACATATCATCTTGCTTAAACCACATGCAGCGTTATTTGTTCAACAGTTCATTCAGCAAGGCATTCAGGTGGCAATTACCACCACGACCAGCCTGCAAAATATTTATCGATATCAAAAAAATATTAACATTTATCCAAAGCTGCATTTTGAAAATAGTTTTGATCTGATCCTGACCCGTGAAAATGTCAAAAATATTAAGCCGCATCCTGAAGTCTATTTACAGGCGATTGAACATTTTGCAGTAAGACCTGAAGAATGTTTAATTTTTGAAGATTCACTCATTGGTGTAGAAGCCGCAAATGCTGCGGGTATTGAAGTCGTTGCCGTGTATGATGCATATTCAGAACACGAAATTGAGCAAATCAAAAATAAAGCGGATTATTTTATCCATGATTTCTCTTCGGTTTTGAACTGAGTTAAAGCAAATAAACATTCGCTTTAAAGTTAAAAAAGCAGCCCAATTTAGAGGCTGCTTTTGATATTTTTGCATCAATAGATAATTGATCTATTTTACTTTTTTATAAATTGATCCAGACCCGACTAAATTTCCAGTTTTTTCGTCAATCGCAAATTCAACAGCACCTGTACCAGAGTTTACAGCCAGTAAACCAGATTCAGCGACAGATGCAGGTACAGGATTTTTCTTTTCAGATTTACCACTTTGTTTATCTTTTAAAGTATTGGTAATGAAATAGTTTTCACCATTTTTACTAATAATCAACGCATTTTCAAGTTGCGGATCTACTGCGGTATTTTGCCATGTTCCAGCATAATCAGGCGCTGGACTTTGTTTACATGCAGTGAGGAGAACTGCGAACAACATCGCAAAAAAAATTGAATCTTTTTCAAAATACTGACCTTCTTTGTCAATGAATTTTGCATTATAGAAAGCCTTGAACAGAACTTAAGACCGTTCGTGTTGTGCAAAAGTTTCAAACCAAGTGCTGCTGTTTTTCTTTTGTCATGTTTTGAAACATTTGTAGTCTTTCATAAAAAATAAGCCCACTTGATCATGGGCTTATTTAAAAATTTTCAATCTTTAGATTTATACGATTTGACGCATTGAACCAGTTTCTTCAAAAGTGGCATGCCAAGACAAAGCCTCTTTTAAAATATGCGGCGTTTGACCACCAAGCTCACATGCGCGTTCAAAGTAGCTCAACAATGCTGCGCGATAATCTGGATGTGCACAGATTTCAATGACTTTACGTGCGCGCTCACGTGGTGAAAGACCACGTAAATCTGCCAAGCCCTGCTCTGTAACTACGATGTCAACGTCGTGGTCAGTATGGTCGGTATGACTCACCATTGGCACCACAGATGAAATCGCACCGCCTTTTGCAATCGACTTGGTTACGAAAATGGCAATGTGTGCATGACGAGTAAAATCTCCTGAACCACCAATACCATTCATCATTTTGGTACCCGTCACATGGGTCGAATTTACGTTTCCGTAAATATCAAACTCAAGCGCCGTATTAATCGCGATAATGCCTAAACGTCGAATGATTTCAGGGTTATTGGATAGCTCTTGTGGACGTAACACAATTTTATCTTTGTACTGATCAAAATTGTTCATCACATGCTGTGCACAAGGCTCAGACAGCGTCATTGAACAGCCTGAGGCAAATTTCATTTTTCCAGAATCAATTAGCTGGAAAGTACAGTCTTGTAGTACTTCTGAATACATTTCCAAATCATGGAAATTAGAATGCTCAAAACCGGCAAATACAGCGTTGGCAATCGAACCCACACCTGACTGTAGCGGGCCTAAATTTTCAGGCAAACGCCCTGCTGCGACTTCACCTTCAAAGAAATCAATCAGATGCTGAGCAATCGCTAGGGTTTCAGCATCAGGTTCATCCATTTTAAACTGGGTATCTGGCAGATCATTCAACACAATAGCTGAAATCTTATCGGGGCTGACATTGATCCCAATCGTACCGATACGTTCACCGACCTGAGTCAGTGGAATTGGCCCACGGTTTGGTCGCGCTTTCGGCACATAAATATCATGTACACCTTCGAGCACTGGGTTAATCGTATTATCAATTTCAATAATCACATGATCTGCCATTTCAATGAAATTGGCTGAGTTACCACATGAACCTGTCGGAATAACTTGACCATCTTCTGTAATTGCAGTCGCTGCAATAACGGCCACATTAATGCGCGGTAAATTATGATGACGAATATTATCGGCCATTTCAGACAAGTGTTGGTCAATATACATGACCTCGCCAGCGTTAATGGCTTTACGTAAACCAGGATCTGCCTGATACGGATAACGACGTTCTATCGCATGCGCCGCATTGAGGCGACCATCGATACTATTTCCTAAACTAGCACCCGTTGCTAAAGTGATACGAAGAGGATGTGAAATTGCATGATCTGCAAGCGCTAAAGGAACCGTCTTTGCCTCACCTGCACCACCAAAACCACTTAAACCAACC
Source organism: Acinetobacter sp. YH12039 (assembly GCF_013420015.1). Lineage (NCBI taxonomy): Bacteria > Pseudomonadati > Pseudomonadota > Gammaproteobacteria > Moraxellales > Moraxellaceae > Acinetobacter > Acinetobacter sp. YH12039. Next base: position 10,535 of record NZ_VOZA01000032.1, read on the forward strand.
ACTGAACCATCTTGAATTAACTCAATCGCTTTTTCAGCAGACATTACTTTGTCGCGAAGGGAGAGTAAGCGAATGCGATCTAAACCATTCATAATTAAATCTCAAAAAATAAATATCTCAAAATAAACATCTTTTTTCGCCATCCCAGCGAACTGAGATAGCGTTTGTTATTGCTTATCTAAAAACGTACTTATCTAAAAGCTTACTTATATAAATTGAGGCAAATTAAATCAGTTCAACCGCAATTGCAGTTGCTTCACCGCCACCAATACACAGTGCTGCGACACCTTTTTTACCGCCAGTGCGTTTTAAGGCATGAATCAGCGTCACAATAATACGTGAACCTGATGAACCCAGTGGGTGACCAAGTGAGCAAGCACCACCATGAATGTTCACTTTTGCTTCATCTAAGTTAAATCCATCAATCGCCAGCATCGTAACCATGGCAAATGCTTCATTGACTTCCCATAGATCGACCTCTTGTGCATCCCAACCGGCTTGTGCAAGTACTTTCTCAATAGCACCGACTGGAGCAATCGTGAACTCTGACGGATGCTGTGAATTTGTGGCATAAGCAACGACTTTTGCCAGTGGTGTTAAACCACGTGCTTGGGCCGTTTCTTCTGATGTAACCACCAAAGCTGATGCACCGTCAGAAATTGAGCTGGCATTGGCAGCTGTGATCGTGCCGTCTTTTTTGAATGCAGGACGCAGTGTTGGGATTTTTTCAGGCTTAGCACTTAATGGCTGTTCATCTGTGTCAACAACGACGTCACCTTTACGGCTTTTAACAGTAACTGGCACGATTTCATTTTTGAAGAAACCGCCTTGAATCGCTGCAACGGCTTTATTGAGTGAGTTGATGGCAAAAGCATCTTGCTGTTCACGGGTATAGCCTTTTTTATCTGCCATATCTTGTGCCAGAATACCCATCGATAAACCTGTCTCAGCATCTTCTAAGCCTTCTTGGAACATGTGATCTGTGGTTTTACCATGACCCATACGATAGCCTGAACGCGCTTTTTCAAGTAAATATGGCGCATTTGACATCGACTCCATACCACCAGCAACCACAATATTAGCAGAACCGGCTTTAATCGCATCAGCTGCTTGCATCACCGCCTTCATGCCTGAACCACAAATTTTATTAATCGTGGTGGCACCCGTTGTATCTGGTAAGCCTGCTTGACGCATCGCTTGGCGTGCAGGACCTTGTTTAAGACCAGCCGGTAATACACAGCCAAAAATAACTTCGTCAATATCTGTAGGTTCTAAACCTGCACGTGCAACAACAGCCTGAATCGCTGCAGCACCTAAGTCTGGGGCTGTACAAGATGAAAGTGAACCCTGAAAACCACCCATCGCTGTACGTACGCCATCTACAATTACAATCATTTCTTATTTCATCCTGTTTTAAATCTTTTAACCCCAAGGAACCATGACTGGTTCCTCAGATTTTCCATCTTAATGTTTTTCACAGTGGTTTCGATGAAACCTTAAGATTGAGCGGTGAAGTATTCTTCAGATAGCTGCATGATAAGTTCAGAACCTGCTTTAATGCGTTGAGCACGAGCAGCAAGGTCAGGTAGAACTTTATCAACATAGAAATCTGCGAGTACCAGTTTGTTTTGGTAGAAGCTCTCTGTTTTTGCTGCCGCAGCTTTGCTAATACGCGCAAACATATACACAAAGCTGAGTAAACCAACTGCATGCAGATAATCGACTGCAACCGAACTGCTAAAGTCTGGTGTAGTTTTAGATTGTTCTACAATGAATTGCGTTAATGCTTCAACTTCGTCAGAAACTTGCAATGCTGCAGATTTAACTTTTGAATCTGCCATGGTTGCAGCAAAATCACGAATTTCAGCAATGTATTCGGCAATAAATGCACCATTACATTTCGTGGTTTTGCGTCCAATTAAATCAATCGCTTGTACGCCATTTGTGCCTTCGTAAATCTGCGAAATACGTAAGTCACGAATGCATTGCTCCATGCCCCATTCACGGATATAGCCATGACCACCAAAGCACATTTGCGCTTCTAAAGTAGCTTGTAGGGCTGTATCTGTTAGGTAGGCTTTTGCAATAGGTGTCAATAAAGCCACGCGGTCATTGGCTTTTTTCACTGCAGCTTCGTCAGTTGAATATTTTGTAATATCCAGTTGCTGACCAACATACACAGCAAATGCACGCGATGCTTCGTTGTTGGCGCGTACATTCAACAACATACGACGTACATCACCATGTACCAAAATAGAGTCGGCTGGTTTTTCAGGAGATTTCACACCTGTCGCAGAACGACCTTGTAGACGATCAGTCGCATACTGTGCAGCATTTTGGTAAGCAAATTCTGCGGCGCCAATCCCTTGGATACCCATCGATAAACGTTCATAGTTCATCATGACAAACATCGCCGCAAGACCTTCGTTTTCTTTACCAACGATATAACCTTTGGCACCATCAAAGTTCATAACACACGTTGCAGAACCTTTAATACCCATCTTGTGTTCAATTGAACCCGCTGAAACAGCATTACGTTCACCGACTGAGCCATCGGCATTGACATGGAATTTTGGAACGATAAACAATGAAATACCACGTGAACCCGCAGGTGCATTTGGCGTTTTTGCTAACACAAGATGGATGATGTTTTCACACAGATCATGTTCACCACTGGTGATGAAAATTTTCGTGCCTGTAATATTAAATGAACCATCTTCATTCGGCTCTGCTTTGGTTTTAATGATCCCCAAATCAGTCCCTGAATGTGGTTCAGTTAAACACATAGTGCCTGACCATTCACCCGTATAAAATTTTGGAAGATAGGTTTCTTTTTGCTCTTGCGAAGCACGGTCATTAATCGCCATACCTGCACCCACAGTCAGTAGTGGATACAACATAAATGATGGATTGGTACTCCAAATCATTTCGTCAGCAAGTACCGTCAACATTTTCGGCATGTTTTGGCCGCCCCATTCTTCAGAAGCGCCTAAACCAACCCAACCACCTTCGGCGAATTGTTTAAAAGCGTCTTTAAACCCTGTAGGCGTAGTAACAACACCATTACTAAACTGCGCACCACCTTCTTCATCTGCAGTACGGTTCAAGTCTAGAATAACGTTTTTAGAAAACTTAGCCATTTCTTCTAAAATGGCATTTGCAGTCGCCATATCAATATGAGCTAAGTTTTCATTTGACTGCCAGAACTCATCTGCATTGAATACATCATTTAAGATGAAGTCCATGTCCTTTAACGGCGCATTGTATATTGGCATTGTACTTTCCTTTTCTACAGGCTTTGTCAGCGTCTTTGACAAAGTACTTTTTTAAAGTTGCACGCTCCCGCACAAAATCATCAAATCAATTTTGTGTGGATTTTTTAAAGATCTGTTTTTTCAGATAGATATCTAAAATGGATATAGATAATGTGTTTTTACCGACAAGTGGAAAATAACCACCTGATATTTTGAGCAGCATTATTTTATTACAATTAAATAAATTTATTGAATTGACTAAATTTATAATTGGTAATTGATTAAAACCAAACATAATAGTACCTATAATCATGTTTAATTTAGGTTGTATTAATAACATAACAACCAAGACCGTTTTGTTAAATGCTGCTTTTGTTGTAAAAGCGAAAAGACAATAAATTAAAAAAAATAAAAATGGAATTTTATTTCAAAAAAATGACCTCAAGGGTTCAGTTTTATTGACATTAATTTTATGCTATGAATTCTATATGTTTTACGCACTCTACTAATGTGTTTATTTTTAAACCAATTTATGTAATATTTGAGACCATAGTGGAATGTAAGATTCACAAGATTTAGCTTAAGCTAGGCTTGTTCACCCTCAAGATGTTTATGGAACAGTTATCATGAGTTCAGTACGCCAACAAAATTTTATCCTTCGCAAGGAAAAAATTTTAGCCATGGCAGAAACCCTGCTATTAGATAATAATCAAGACATCACCTTAAGTGAGTTAGCTTGTGAACTAGATATTGCCAAAGGCACGATTTATAAACATTTTAAAAGTAAAAACCAATTATATTTAGAACTGATTATCTTAAATGAAAAACGATTATTAGAAATTTCAAAAAAATATAATCATGATATTAAAACTTATGTTTCACAATATATGCTTTATAATATGTTGAATTCTAATAGAACTATATTATTACATGTCATTGAAGAACGCTTAACCAATAATGAACGTAAATTAAAAGAGTTATTTGAAGAGCTCTATCGTGTTCGTGAAGAACGTATTATTGAAATTAAGGATATGACCAGTGATTATTTAAAATCACTTGAAAGCGCAATGTCGATTCGTGATTATTTATCCTATATTTGGACGGTCACTTATGGTGCGTCCCTACTCCTCAATTCAACGCATTATCAAAAATCAATCGGTTCACGTGAACGTTTAATCAAGCTATATATTAATCAGGCGCTGATGACGCCAGATAAAATTTCAGCCGTATAGAATTGATTTATAAATAAAAAAGCCGAACAATTGTTCGGCTTTTTTTTTCATTAAACAATATCTAGGTTATGCAATCACAGGTGGGAAGCCATCTTCGGTTAAAGCGCTAATCAATTGCTCTGCACTGGCACTAGATTCAACGTCAACTAATTTTGTAGCTACATCAATAGTGACCGTTGCATTTTCGTCTAAGTCTTTAATCGTTGCTGTTACGCTACGGGCACAACCACCGCATGTCATATTATCAATACGAAATTTCATGATATTCATCCTTCTTTTCTAATAACAACACTATAAACCTTGCCACGATTGTAAGGTCAAGCGGATTTAAATCTTTGCTGTATGGCAGCACTCAGCCATGCCCGTTTCGATTTGATTTAAAATCGTACAATCGGCTTGATCATTACCGGCACAGCCATCTACAGATTGTTGCAAGATCTCAACCATGGCCTGTAAGTCTGCGATTTTTTGATTTAAGGTCTGGATATGTTTTAACGCCAATGCTTTAACTTCTACACTTTGCCGACTTTGATTTTTCCAAAGCCCAAGTAAATCTTTCATTTGTTCAGAAGAAAAACCTAAATCACGCGCATGTCTTAAGAAACTCAAGGTTTTAATATCGGCTTCCGAGTAAACTCGATAGCCGGCATTGGTGCGCTGCGCATTATTTAACAGCCCAATCGATTCATAATAGCGGATCATTTTTGCAGAAATGCCCGATGCTTTCGCTGCTTGTCCAATATTCATCTCAAGACTCCTGAAAAACTGGCCCTTTAAATGCTTTTAAACGCAAGGCATTTGACACAACAAACACCGATGAAAGTGCCATTGCACCTGCGGCGAACATAGGTGAAAGCAGTATGCCAAAGAATGGATATAACACACCTGCAGCGACAGGAATCAATGCTGCATTGTAAATAAATGCCCAAAATAGGTTTTGGCGAATATTATTCATCGTCGCAGTACTCAGTGCGATTGCTGTCGGTACCATTTGTAAATTACCCGACATGAGCACCACGTCCGCAGCCTCTATCGCCACATCTGTCCCTGTACCAATCGCCATGCCGACATCTGCTTGCGCAAGTGCAGGCGCATCATTAATACCATCGCCCACAAAACATACAACACCATGTTCTTTTTGCAATTTTTGTACAGATTGCACTTTTTGATCTGGCATTACTTCAGCGATCACATGATCAATTTTCAACTGTCGTGCTATCGCAGTGGCAGTGTGTCGGTTGTCACCTGTAATCATGGCCACTTTCAGTCCTAAATCATGCAAAGCTTGAATGGCTGCGAAGGTTGTGGCTTTGATCGGGTCGGCAACAGCAACAATGGCAGCAAGCTGTTGATCGATCGATACATAGAGCGGGGTTTTCCCTTCATTGCCCATGCGTTCCGCCAGTGATGAAAAGATTTGTGTATCTAAACCAAGTTTATGCATCAAATGATCTGCACCGATATAAATGCTTTGTCCTTCAACAACGGCCTGAATCCCAGCACCAGTCACGGAATCAAACTGTTCAACCTCTAAAAGTTGCACTTGCATCTCTTTCGCAGCTTGTACGATGGCATAGGCAATTGGATGTTCAGATTTCTGCTCTACGGAGGCCAATAACTGAAATACACGATCTTTATCAAATGCTTCAGTGACTTCAAAATCTGTCAGTTTCGGTTTACCTTCCGTCAAAGTCCCAGTTTTATCGACCGCAACCACTTGCGTATTTTTGAGTTGTTGTAAGGCTTCACCTTTACGGAACAATACTCCAAGCTCTGCACCTCGCCCTGTACCGACCATAATAGACGTTGGCGTTGCCAAACCCATTGCACATGGACATGCGATGATCAGAACTGCTACAGCATTGACTAATGCATAGGTTAAACTCGGTTCAGGTCCTACAACATACCAAACTAAAAAGGTGATCAAGGCCAACGCCATCACCACCGGTACAAACCATAACGTGACTTTATCCACCAAAGCTTGAATCGGTAATTTTGAACCCTGAGCTTGTTCGACCATATGGATAATTTGTGCCAAAACAGAATCTTGACCTACCGCAGTGGTTTGTATTTTCAATGCCCCATTTTGGTTAATCGTACCACCGACAACTTCATCACCGGCTTTTTTCTCGACCGGAATAGGCTCTCCACTGATCATCGATTCATCAATATAACTGTTCCCAGACACTACAGCACCATCAACTGGGCAACGTTCACCAGGCCGTATTTCAATCAACATACCTGTTTCAACATCACTAATCGGCAAATCTATATAGCTTCCAGATTGCTCTACACGTGCTGTTTTGGGTTGCATGCCGACTAAGTATTGAATGGCTTGCGATGTTTTACCTTTGGCTTTCGCCTCCATAAAACGACCCAAAAGAATCAACGCCACAATTACTGCGGCTGCTTCAAAGTACACATGAACCGTACCTTGCGGTAATAATTGCGGAGCAAATGTTGCAACACAAGAAAAACTATAAGCAGATAAAGTCCCGACTGCGACCAAAGAATTCATATCCGGGACAAGTCGCGCAAGTGCTGGTATGCCGTGCTGATAAAAGCGTCTTCCGGGTAGGATTAACACCAAAGTGGTTAATATAAACTGAATATACCAACTATTTTGTGTCCCTAAATTATGCGCAATAAAATGATGAAACGCTGGAATCATGTGTGATCCCATCTCCAAGATAAAAACAGGAACAGCGAGTACCAATGCGATGATTAAATCACGCTTGAGTAACCGAGCTTCGTCGGCTTTTTTTTCTGCCATTGTGGGTTGTTGCTGCGTAGCAACGGTCGCACTATATCCCGCTTTTTTAACTGCCGCGATCAATTCTTGTGTTTTTGAAGCGGGAGCCTGAACAAAGGCTTTTTCACCAGCTAAATTTACCGTTGCTTTATTGACACCGTCTACAGCGTTTAAGGCTTTTTCAACCCGTGCCACACATGAAGCACAGGTCATTCCATCAATATTTAATTCAATATTGGGCTGTGCAATATGAAAACCTGCTTTTTCTACAGACTTCGCCAATGCAGAATTTTCAACAGATGCCAATGCCGTAATCGTGGCTTTTTCAGTTGCCAAATTCACTTTTGCATCGATGACTTCTGGAACTACCTTTAAGGCTTTTTCAACACGTGCAACACACGATGCGCAAGTCATCCCTTCAATTTCAAGTTCAAGCTGCTTTTGTGCAACGCCAAAACCTGCCTTTTCAACGGCCTGAATTACAGCAGGATAATCCACATTTTTATCACTCTGAACATGTGCTGTTTCAGTGGCTAAATTCACTTGAGCCTCGGTGATGCCATCGACTTTTTTTAAGGCTTTTTCCACCCGTGCCACACAAGAAGCACAGGTCATCCCTTCAATAGCAAGTGTGCCGTCAAAAAGTTTGCGTTCTGTCGAATCTGTCATGGCAACATCCCAATTATATATGCTTGTTTTAGCTTATAGCTTAAACTTTACCATAATGGGAAGGTCAAGTTTTTCTGACTCACGGTAAGGCTTTTCTTCGCGATATAAAAAATTTCGTAGATTCAAAAATATAATCAATAATATTGAATAATGATTATTCAATTAGTTTGTTTTTCTGATATTAAAACCACACATTTCCTCATTATTCAGTAAGATAGAGATTCGTGACCACCAAACGAATTACTCTCTTTCGCATGTACAAACTGTCGAACATTTGCTTTAACTGCGCATATTTATGTGCTTTTTTATTTTTAATTTTAAGTTGGAGTCTAGATCATATTGATGTTTGGCTCACTCAAGTGGTTATCCCTGCTGTCACGATATGCATACTCTTAGGCTTCCTGTTTAAATACATCGCTCGAAAGTTAGGACATGAACCACCTAAAAGAAAAATTAAACAACAAAATGCCAAAAACGATGATCAAGACGCGGCTTAAGATACTTATAAATAACGAAATCATCAATAAAAAAGCCCATTCAATTGAACGGGCTTTTTTTCATGTCAGAATTATTAGTCAGCACTAATATCTTCAAATAAAACTGAAGAAAGGTAACGTTCACCACCATCTGGTAAAATGACCACAATTGTTTTTCCTGCATTTTCAGGACGTGCAGCAAGTTTTGCCGCAGCTGCCATTGCCGCGCCACTAGAGATACCCACTAAAATACCGTCATGAGTAGCCGTTTTACGCGCCCACTCAATTGCTTCAGCACTTTCAATACCGATCACTTCATCAACAAGGTCTAGATCTAAGTTACCCGGAATAAAGTTAGCTCCAATCCCCTGAATTTTATGCGGCCCAGGAGTCAGTGTTTCGCCTTTTTTCGCTTGGGCGATAATCGGAGATTCAGCCGGTTCTACCGCAACAGAATAAAGCGGCTGATTTTTCACTTTTTCAAAATAACTTGAAATGCCAGAAATCGTACCACCTGTACCTACACCCGATACTAAAATATCCACTTTACCACCAGTTGCTTCCCAAATTTCTGGGCCAGTGGTCAATTCATGAATTTTAGGGTTTGCAGGGTTTTCAAACTGTTGTGGTAAATAATACGTTTCAGGATGTTCGGCAACGAGGCGCTGTGCTTCTTCGACTGCACCTTTCATGCCTTTAGCAGGTTCAGTCAATACGAGATTTGCACCAAAAGATTTCAACACCTTACGGCGTTCGATACTCATACTTGCTGGCATGGTTAATGTAATTGCATAACCTTTCGCTGCTGCAACAAATGCCAAAGCAATGCCTGTATTGCCACTTGTAGGTTCTACAATATGCATACCCGGTTTTAATAAACCTTTTTCTTCTGCATCTGCAATGAGAGCTGCACCCACACGACATTTCACAGAAAAGGCAGGGTTACGGCTTTCAACTTTAGCCAAGACCGTTGCTTCTGACTGAATCGCACGATTAATACGAACTAAGGGTGTATTACCAATCGCTTCAGCGTTATTACTATATACTGCGATACCTAAATTACTCGTTGCTGGAAAAGCTGAATCTGTTGTCATGACTATTTATCCCTTGTGTATTTATTGAATACGATCTTTAGATGATACAATTATTTTCAAAGTGTGCATGATTTTTTAAGCTAATGTCTTATATTTATGTGCATTTTGTGAAAGCTTGTACTAAAATCAAGCAATAAATTTAACTGATTAACTAAATTTAAACTTATAAAAATTAATGATATTTGATTTCATAAAAAACCATAGAAATTGTCTTATTTATTCAATGTATTAAGCCGTGATATCCGTATACTTGAGCTGTTGTTAATCGTATGGACATATCCAATGAATACCGATCTGGAAATCACTACTATGCGTGATTCTGCCGAATTAGTCGTGGGCGTTTTAAAGTCGCTGGCAAATACGGATCGTCTACTAATTTTATGTCATCTAGCACAGCAAGAATTGAATGTGTCTCAGATTGAAGAAATCACTGATATTAAACAGCCAACCCTCTCACAACAACTGATGATGTTACGTAAAAGTGATGTTGTGACCACGCGTCGTGATGGTAAGCAAATTTATTATTCAATTAAAGATGCAAATTTAGTTCAAGTTCTCAATACTCTTTACCAATTGTATTGCAACCAATCTTATAAATAACACTTAGTTATTTTAAAATTTCAAGCCAGACATGCTGTTCTTGCACCACTATAGATGAATTATCGCAATGGGCAGCAATTCAATACCTCAATTTACCCGCAATTCTTCTTCAAAATTTCAATATCTATATCTATTTCGAATATCCAAAGCTTTAAATCAGCTCATACTTTTCATTAATTCATTTAAAATGATGGTTTCTTACATATCCCGTAAATAAGCAGCGATATTGAACGGTCAAAATTTATTGCACAAGACTTCTTAGCACTTTTTGTGCATAATATATATGAAATTGTGATTTAGATAAGTTTATGTCAGATTTAAAACCTCATTTCTTACAGAAATTTCCTGCTTGGCAGTGGTTACAGCACTACAGCCCCGTGAAATTTAAATCTGATGTACTTGCTTCGCTGATCGTGATTGCCATGTTGGTCCCTCAAGGTATGGCGTATTCCATGCTGGCAGGTTTACCTCCAATCATGGGTTTATATGCCAGTATTTTACCGATGATTGTCTACGCCCTCATTGGTGGAAGCTCAACTTTATCGATTGGCCCTGTGGCAATCATTTCGATGATGACCTTCGCCACGCTCAATCCGCTATTTGAAGTTGGTTCGCCTGTTTATATTGAAGCAGCGACACTTTTGGCCTTAATGGTCGGGCTGATTTCTCTACTTTTGGGTGTATTCCGTTTCGGTTTTTTAATTCAGTTGATCAGTCATCCTGTCATTAAAAGCTTCATTATTGCTTCGGCACTGCTCATTGCACTGGGTCAGTTTAAGTTTCTCGTCGATGTCCCGCTTAAAGCCAATAACATCCCTGAGTTTGTTTTAAGTTTGTGGGAATACCTGAGTTTGACTCACTTTGCTTCACTCATCTTTGGTGTGCTGGCCATACTGTTTTTAATCTATGTGCCGAAAATATTGGCCACTCAATCGATCCAATCTAGATTCGGCTCTACTGCCTTTCTAAGTAAAGCACTTCCATTGATACTAGTGATGATCTCAATTGCATCGGTGATGTTATTTGACCTGCAAAATGTCGGCATTAAAACCGTCGGTGAAATTCCTTCAGGTTTTCCACCCTTAAGCTTTCCACATTGGAACTGGGAACTGGTACAAACCTTATTACCCGGTGCAACAATGATTGCCATGATCAGTTTTGTTGAGTCACTGTCTATTGCCCAAGCCACTGCCTTACAACAACGAAGCCAACTCAACAGTAACCAAGAGTTGGTCGCTCTAGGTTTAGCCAATCTAAGCGCTGGGGTTAGCTCTGCCTTTCCAGTGACGGGTAGCTTATCTCGTACAGTGGTTAATGCAGATGCAGGTGCAAAAACCCCGATGGCAGGTGTGTTGTCGTCATTGCTGATTATCGTTGTCAGTCTCTACTTCACTGGTTTTTTCCAAGACTTACCTTTAGTGATCTTGGCGGCCACAATTATTGTTTCCATTTGGAAATTAGTCGACTTTAAACCTTTTGTGGATACATGGCGTTATTCAAAAGCTGATGGTATTGCGATGTGGGTGACCTTTTTCGGTGTGGTGTGTATCGATATTTCTACGGGTCTCATTATTGGCATTATTTCTACCTTTATTCTGTTGTTATGGCGCATTAGTCGTCCACATATTGCGGTGATCGGCTTGGTTGAGGGCACACAGCATTTCCGTAATGTACAGCGTCATCATGTCTATACCGCACCACATATACTCTCGCTCCGTATAGATGAAAATATCTCGTTTTTAAATGCCAATACGCTTAAAGGTTTCCTGATCAATGAAGTCAGTCAAAATATTGACCTAGAGCATGTTGTTATCAATTGCTCAAGCGTCAGTTCAATTGACTTAAGTGCCTTAGAAATGTTGGAAGAGTTAAATGCTGAATTATCAAAATTAGATATTCGACTGCATTTTTCTGAAGTCAAAGGTCCTGTCATGGATAAATTGCAGCACTCAAAATTACTCACTCATTTGAGTGGTCAAATTTTTCTCACCCATTATCAAGCCATGACAGAGCTTGCTACAGCCAGTTCTGAATACCAAATTTAAAGGTGTATTCGCTCACTGTTTAATCAAACCAAATTTGATAAACAGTGAGTTTTGAAAGGCTTACATTTTAATACACAAAAATAGATTATAAAAAACAAAGATTTATTTTTAAATAAAATTATTTTATAAGCATTCTATATTTTCGTATAAAATACAGCACTAATTTTCATCATTTTGTCATTGTAATTCTGACAAGGCTCTCCTATGTTTTCAGCATTTACACGCTTGAGTTTAGTAACCCGAATTATTATCGCCATTATTTTAGGTGTATTGGTTGCTGTTGTGGCTCCGGGCGTTGCACCCTATTTAAGTTTGCTTGGTGATTTATTCATTAAGGCATTGAAATCCGTAGCACCGATACTGGTCTTTGTACTTGTACTGTCATCCATTGCAAATTTCAAAGTGGGCAGCAGTAATTCTTACATTAAACCGATTATGTTGATGTACGCTATTGGTATGTTCCTTGCTGCTTTAAGTTCAGTAGTAGCAAGCCTTTTATTCCCTAGTACATTAATTCTTGATGTTGCTGCAGAAAACCTTGTGCCGCCAGGCAGTCTTGCTGAAATATTGAAAAACTTATTATTAAGTTTTGTCGCAAACCCTGTTACAGCAATTTCTGAAGCAAATTTCATTGGTATTTTGGCTTGGGCTGTTGCCTTAGGTATTGCATTTCGTCATGCATCAGAGAACACCAAAGTCTTTTTATCTGACGCTGCTGATGCAGTGAATAAAGTAATCCGTTTAGTGATTAACTTTGCACCTGTCGGTATCTTTGGTTTGGTTGCTGTTACATTTGCCGACTCAGGTTTGAAAACACTGATCAGCTATGCACACTTACTTGCGGTCTTAATTGGTACCATGTTCTTTGTTGCCTTGGTCATCAATCCACTAATGGTGGCATTTATGACCCGCTCAAATCCGTTCCCATTGGTTTTCCAATGTTTACGTGAAAGTGGTATCACTGCATTCTTTACGCGTAGTTCTGCTGCAAACATTCCTGTAAACCTTGACCTTGCGAAGCGTCTTGGTGTACCAGAGTCAACTGCAAGCGTAGCGATTCCTTTAGGTGCAACTGTCAATATGGCAGGTGCATCGGTCACAATTACAGTCCTCACACTAGCAGCAGTTCATACTTTGGGCATTTCTGTTGATTTCAGCACAATGTTGATTTTATCAGTCGTTGCTACCGTTTCTGCATGTGGTGCTTCAGGTGTTGCTGGTGGTTCATTGCTGCTTATTCCAGTGGCTTGTGGCCTGTTTGGTATTTCAAGTGATATCGCGATGCAAGTTGTAGCCATTGGTATGGTTATTAGCGTACTTCAAGATTCAACTGAAACCGCTTTAAACTCTTCGACTGACGTATTATTTACAGCTGCAGTAGACCGTGGTTTAAGATAATATCCTGATATTGGATACTTTTTAAGGCGAGGCCATGCCTTTTCAGACTTTACCGCTTTGGATACAACTGGGTGCTTTTTTTCTCGCAGTGAATGCAGGAATGATTAATGTACTCGGCCTGGTGACGATCTTGCACCAGTCGGTATCTCACATGACGGGTAATGTCAGTATGTTAGCCATGGCTTTAATTGCAGGGCAGCCGGCTACAATTATTTATTTGATTTTAGTCTTGCTCTGTTATGTGATTGGCTCATTTTATAGTGGGCTAATTCTAGGAAATAGTCACTTTAGCTTAACGCGACGTTATGGCGTCCCATTAAGCTTAGTGGCTTTTTTTATTGTCCTATGTTGGCTACTATTGCCCTATTTTCCACGTTACGCTTTGCTTTGGGCATGTGTGGCTATGGGTGTACAAAATGCAATGGTTAGCCACTATAAAGGTACCATTATTCGTACCACACACCTTTCTGGTGTTTTGACGGACTTAGGTTTGGCTTTGGGTTATAAAGCCCGTGGACTTCCGGTTGAGTCGAAACGTGTGGTCTTACATTTATTAATTTTGGCGGGATTTATCGTCGGTGGCATACTTGCCAGTTGGCTTTATCCTTATTTAAAATTAAACGCATTCTTGATTCCTGCCGCACTCAGTTTAATCATGAGCGCGGTATATTGGATCATCTATTTTCATTATCGACATATACACGATTAGTTGGAACGTACTATGGTTAAAAATGCATTACAGGCGCAACTGCTTAAAGCAGGTCTGGTCGATAATAAAAAGGCAAAAAAATTGTCTAAACAAGCCGTACATGAAAAACGTACTGGTGAAAGTAAAGATGCTGAAATCAAGGCGAAAATTGAGCAAGATCAGCAGCAGAAAATGGCCAAAGATCATGCTTTAGAGCAAGATCGTAAAGCAGTTTTGCAAGAAAAAGAATTAAAAGCTGCCATCATGCAAATGATTAATCAGCATAAAATTCGTGATACCGATGGCGAATCGACCTATCAATTTATCGATGATGCCAAGATCAAAAAGCTTTATATCAATCAGCAAATTTATAATGCCCTTGTTGCGGGTAGTCTTGTTATTGCACGTGAAAATAGCAACTATGCTTTTTTACCAAAAGAATTAGCCGACCGTATTAATGCGAAAATGGAAGGCTTTATTATTGTGAATAATTCTGAAGTGAATGAACAAACCACGGATGAAGAAGATCCGTATGCAGCTTATGTAATTCCTGATGATTTAATGTGGTAAGCACTTCAAATCGCCAATGAAGCTCCCGATTCGGGGGCTTTTTTTTATCAACATTAATCTTTTTCAGTCCATAAATATCGGTTATACCTTCAAAAAATCATTCCTTAGCACCCAATAAGTAACATTATGGACTATACATGTCGTAACTCCGTAAATTTTACGAGTATAAAATTGCTTATATAATCACCACAATTACAATAGTTTGATCATTAACCCTTTCATTTACTTCAATAAGAGTAGGATAATTTTGGAAAAATTTCAGTTCATTAAAAATATTCAAGATTGGTCAGATCAATACCCTTGGTTAGAAATGCTGACATCGCTCAGTTTCATTATTATTTTTGCCATCATTGCAAATTTTATCGCCAAGCAAATTGTGGTACGTGGTATTCGTAAGCTCGTGTCTAAAATGGCCTTTAGCCACAGTCAAATTTTGTCAGAACATAGTGTGATTAAACGCTTTGCCAACATTGTTCCAGCAATTGTAATCTTAAATGGCATAACCACAGTCCCACATTTATCTGTGAAGTTTATCTCAATCGTTCAAATGGCTTGTCAGGCCTTTATCTTCCTGACCATTGCTTTAGCCATTTCTGAATTACTAAATATTTTTAATCTGATTTATCAACGTAATCCAAAATCTAGAAACAAACCAATTAAAGGCTATTTGCAGTTGGTCAAATTGATCATCTTTTTGGTTTGTGGCCTAATGATCTTAGGTACTTTTCTGAAAAAAGATGTATTTACATTACTCGCAGGCTTCGGTGCTATGGCGGCTGTACTGATGTTGGTCTTCCAAAATACCATTTTGTCACTGGTGGCTTCGGTACAAATTTCTTCTTATGACATGGTGCGAATTGGTGACTGGATTGAAATGCCCTCGCTCAATGCGGATGGCGATGTCATTGATATGTCATTACATACCATTACTGTACAGAACTTTGATAAGACTTTTACCACGATTCCAACCAATAAACTGGTGACAGACACCTTTAAAAACTGGCGTGGTATGGCACAGTCCGGTGTACGCCGCATCAAACGCTCACTTTATATCGATCAAAGCTCTATTCATTTCATGACTCAGGATGAGCAAAATAAACTCAAAGAATTTTTATTATTAGATCAATATCTTGATCATAAGCATGAAGAGCTTGCTCAGTTTAATCAGCAACTTTCCAATCAGTCGCAATATAATCAGCGCCGTTTAACCAATCTTGGGACCTTTCGTGCCTATGTAGAATTTTATTTACAACAGCATTCAGGCATTGCCCAACACCAAACGATTTTGGTGCGTCAGTTACAACCCACGAGTGAAGGCATTCCTTTAGAGATTTATGCTTTTAGTAAAACTATTGCATGGAAAGATTATGAAGCGATTCAATCGGATATCTTTGACCATCTGATCGCAATCACACCTGAGTTTGGACTTAAAATCTATCAAGCCCCTTCTAGTGCCGATTTTAAAGCCCTCATCCAACCAAATGCCGATAAAATCTAAGGCCTAAACGTTCGTCTTCCCATGTATATTCGAAGTAGAAATTCTGTAAATTAAAAAAGTCACAATGGCTGTTGAATATATATGGGACTTTCGTTTAAAACCTACTCAACTATCACAAATGATTATTGATCATGCGTTGCAAGGAATGAGAGCGAACCAGATAAATGCCCAGAGCAATATTTCCTTAAACATATAATTCATCTGAAACAGCTAAAATAATTAAAAAAACCAGAACAAATACTATACAAATGTAGACATTTTTAGATACTATTTGTTAACAGTTGCATAAAAACGCTTCTAAAATAGGAACTTGATCATGGAAGGCCCCAATCAACCTTCTCGGAAATCAGTTAAAAACGAATCACAATTACTCATAGAATCGATGAATCGCACTTCTGCCAAACATACGCTCATACAGGCAGAAGCATGTGACTTAGAGAATCGTGTCCGTATTGAGCGTGCTTTATCCGACCCGATTGCACGTATCCCGGCACAGTTTAAAAATGCTTATTACAAATTTTTGTACTACAACCAGAAAGACTATTTAAAGCAGGTCAACTATTTCGCTCAATTGGCATTTTTAATCTATTTTTGGGCAGATCGCTATGTTCTGCCTGACATAGAAGTACTGTCAGGTGTGATTCGTATCATTGCTATTATTGGTGCATTTAGCCTGAACTATGTTCTGTTTAAATATATCAAACAGATTAAATTGCTCGATTTAATATTACCACTAGCGACTTGCCTTTCTGCAATCCTCTGGTTTGAGATATTACTTCAGTCGAAAAATGAACTGGTTCATAGCTATCAATATGCCGCCATTATTTTGATCGTATTGGGTAATTTAAGTATTCATGTGCATTTTCGCCCTTCGATTATGACCTCAGCCATGATCACGGCAGCGATCCTTTTTGGCGCATGGCGCATTAATGATTTTGGTGATTTTACGATATTTTTATTGGTTTATATTCCAGTGCTGTTGTTCAGTATGTATATCTGCTGGAACTCTACGCTCAACTCTCGTAAAACGTTTCTAAGAGCGCTGCTAGATGACTGGAACTTTCATACCCTGCGCAAAATTGCCCATACGGATGAATTAACCCAGTTAAGCAATCGTCGCCAATTTGTACATGCTGCAAATAAAAAAATCCAAGAAACCCCAATGACGGTCTGTACCAGTCTTTTGATTTTTGATGTCGATCATTTTAAAGCGATTAATGATCAATACGGACATGATGTCGGCGACCAAGTGCTATGCCAAATTGCTGAAATTGCGCGTAAAGAAATGCGGTTTTACGATATGTTGGCGCGTTTCGGGGGTGAAGAATTTATTGTACTTTTGCCTTTTACCGTCCCAGAAGATGCATTAAAAATTGCTGAACGGTTAAGACATAAAATGGAGCAACATCAGTTTCATATGGATGGTCAATTGGTGAAATTTTCGATCTCCATTGGTGTTTCCAAAATTGACCCTGACCACGCCAAACTCGATCAGTTAATTAAACAAGCAGATATTGCTTTATATGAAGCAAAACGCCAAGGTCGTAATCGGGTTGTACATTTTAATTTTATGAATTTTTGCAGCCAAGCTTTTTAATAAATAAACAAATCAAAATGGAGAAAAACCAGCGAATCCATTACACTCAGAGCGGAAGAAAGAAAGATTAATTACAGTAAAATTCTCAGGTTATCTGCATGCTTAAATGGTTTGAAAAATTAGTTGACGCTTATCCTGAACAGGACTTGAATAAACCATTGCCAACAAAATTTTTCTCCTTTGTATGGCAAGCTGCAACGGGTGTAAAAAAATACCTCTTGTTATTGGTACTCTGTACAGCTAGTGTAGCGAGTTTTGAAGCACTGCTTTATGCCAAAATTGGTGAATTAGTCAATTGGATCAGTAAGTCTCAACCTGAAACCTTTTTACAGCAGCACCAGACCAATCTGACCATTTTAAGCTTTATTTTATTGGCAAATATCTTCTTTTCTTGCCTTCAAACCATTATTAAACATCAGATTCTATATAGCACCTTTCCAATGCGCCTACGTTGGAGATTTCATAACTTATTACTGAAACAAAGTTTAGATTTCTTCCACAACGACTTTGCAGGTCGTTTATCTGCCAAAGTCATGCAAACTTCACTGGCTGTACGTGAGTTTTGGATTATTCTTGGTGACATGTTGGCCTATGTCTTCATTTACCTGATTTCGATCACCGTGATTTTAGGTGCTATATCGCCACTGTTGATTGTTCCATTATTACTTTGGCTGGCTTTATTTATTGGTTCTGCATGCTATTTCATCCCAAAATTAAGCAAAATTTCAAATGAACAAGCCAATGCACGCGCAGTAATGACTGGTCGTGTCACCGATGCCTACACCAATATTCAAACGGTGAAATTGTTTGCCCATGCAGGCCGCGAAAGCCAATATGCCAAAGCCTCAATGAAAGAATTTATGGTGACGGTGTATAAGCAAATGCGTCTTGCAGCAAAATACAACATCGCGACGAATTTGCTGATCATTGTTTTATATGGTGGCGTACTGGGAACAGCCGTTTGGCTCTGGATGGATGGTCAAGCTGAGCTTGGGGTCATTGCAGCAGCGACCGCCATGATTTTAAAACTCAGTAGTATTTCCGAGTTTATGATGTGGCAAACATCTGCCCTATTTGAAAATGTCGGGACCATTCAAGATGGGATGAAAACCATGGGCCGCCCAATTCATATTCAAGACAAAGCTGATGCAACCGACTTAAAAGTACCGCAAGGCGA
The DNA here is from genome assembly GCF_013420015.1 of Acinetobacter sp. YH12039. Classification (NCBI taxonomy): domain Bacteria; kingdom Pseudomonadati; phylum Pseudomonadota; class Gammaproteobacteria; order Moraxellales; family Moraxellaceae; genus Acinetobacter; species Acinetobacter sp. YH12039. Next base: position 29,585 of record NZ_VOZA01000032.1, read on the forward strand.
AATTAAATTTGAGGACGTCAGTTTTGCTTATAATGATAAAAATGTCATCGATCAATTTAATTTAACCATTCGACCAGGCGAAAAAATCGGTATTGTCGGACGTTCGGGTGCCGGAAAATCGACATTAATTCAACTTTTACTCCACTTTTACGATATCAATCATGGTCGTATTTCGATTGATGGCCAAAATATAGAAGATATTACCCAAGATAGCTTAAGAAAAAATATTGCATTGGTGACCCAAGACACCTCGTTATTGCATCGTACAGTTGAAGAAAATATTAAATATGGTCGCCCGAATGCAACCGATGAAGAAATGTATGATGCAGTGCGTAAAGCGAAAGCTGACGAATTCATTCCTCAATTGATCGATTTACGTGGCCAACGTGGCTATGACGCATTTGTCGGTGAACGTGGCGTAAAATTATCAGGTGGTCAGCGTCAACGTATTGCGATTGCTCGAGTATTTTTAAAAGACGCACCGATTTTAATTTTAGATGAAGCCACAAGTGCGCTCGATTCAGAAGTCGAAGCCGCGATTCAATCGAGTTTAGATGATTTGATGCAAGGTAAAACTGTGATTGCCATTGCGCATCGACTTTCAACCATTGCGCAAATGGATCGCTTGATTGTCTTGGATCAAGGACGTATTGCTGAGCAAGGCACCCACGAAGAGCTTGTTGCTTTGAATGGTATTTATGCACACTTGTGGCAGCGTCAAACCGGTGGATTTTTAATAGAACAACATAAAGTAGAATCAAAGGAAGATGAAAATGCTGTATCTGGAAGACCTTAAAGTTGGTGATCACTTTAGCAGTCGTGAATATGAAATGACTGTTGAAGAAATCAAGCAATTTGCCAACGCTTTTGATCCTCAGGAATTTCATACAGATGAAGTCAAAGCCCAACAGCACCCGATCTTTCAAGGGCTAGCGGCAAGTGGTTGGCATACTGCTGCTGTAACAATGCGCTTATGGACTGAATGTTTCCCTGTGGCTTATGGCTTAATTGGCTCAGAGTCAAGTCTGCGTTGGCCGCGCCCAACACGTCCGGGGGATAAAATTCGTGTAGAAGTTGAAATATTTGCAATTACTCCGTCGAAAAGTAAGACAGACCGCGGCATTGTGACCTATGTTACGCAAGCGCTCAATCAGCACAATGACGTTCTGTATATGTCTACGACCAAAATTGTGGTCTTTTCCAAAGATTTTAAACCGAATTAATCCTTAACGGCCTACTTTACAACGCTAAGGTAGGCCGCTATAAATAGTTGAGCCTAGTCAGTTTGTCCAACAATTTTTGTGGGATATAACACGGAATCATGCCAATATAACCTTGAACAGAAGAAAAACCCGCATTGCAACGGAACGCTATGAAAACAATTAATTCCCGTCAGGATCAGGGTATTCCCGGAGTGTATGGATTGCTCCTTTTAGATGTGGTCTCTCGATGGGGCTACACTGCAGAAACATTATTTAGTCCATTCGGATTAAACAGCGAACAATTGGCTGAACCAGATTTCCGTATTCCAACACCCATCGCCAATCAATTGGTAGAGCACGCACTACGATTAACCGGTGAGCCCACTTTAGGTTTTCATTTGGGCAACCAAATGCGCATCTCTATTCATGGTTTTATTGGCTATGCCATCATGACGGCGAAGGACATAACCGATGCCTTAGTCTTGGCAAACCGTTTTATTCAGCTACGCATGCCCTTTTTACAGCTTTTTTTCTCGACTTTTGGAACCAAAGCGACTGTTCAACTACAAACCGACGTTACGATAGAGCCTTTACGTACTGAGATTTCGATTGCCTTAATTTTTGGTATGATCAGCATGGGCAAAGCAATTACAGGTGTGGATTATTCTGCTGGTGAAATTGATTTTGATTTCCCTCAACCTGAAGGTTTTGAGCGGTTTATTGCCAAATATCCACGGCACCAATTTAGATTTGATCAGCCACACCTATTACTCAGTTTTGATAAGCAATATTTAACCAATAAATTGGTCCATGCAGACCCGATTGCCAGTCAAATCGCGATTAATCAATGTGAAGCTGAACTCTCCGCTTTGGGCGAACGTCACCGTATTGCCATGCGCGTTCGTGACATTTTAACCAACTCCGAGCAGCACTATTTAAGTATCGAAAGTGTTGCTGAACGGCTACACATGTCCGATCGAACCCTTAAACGCCAACTTGCTGCTGAAGGGACTTCATTTTCAACTTTGGTCGACGAAGTTCGCTACCGTCATGCCACTTCGCTCCTGTCACGAACTGATTTTACCTTAGAGCAAATTGCTGATGAATTGGGCTATAGCGATGTTGCCAATTTTAGCCGTGCTTTTAAGCGTTGGAGTGGGCGTAGCCCAAGCAATTGGCGTAAAGATCCGTACTTATAAGTCTTTTGTTTTACCTAAAAAGCATGTATAACTCATGCCAAAAATGAATTTAATGGATTTAAGGAGTTATCAATGAATCATCCTTCAGATTTAAAGTACGCAAGTACACATGAATGGGTGCGAATTGAAGGTGACCTTGTTGTTACAGGCATTTCTGATCATGCACAAGACGCATTGGGTGATTTAGTTTATGTTGAAGCACCAGATGTGGGTCAACATATCACTGCTGGCGAACAAGCGGGTGTGGTTGAGTCGGTAAAAACCGCTTCTGATATTCATGCACCGGTTTCTGGTGTAGTCGTTGAAGTCAATCCAGACCTTGAAGATGATCCAGATTTTGTAAACGATGCGCCTTATAGCAAAGGTTGGATTTATAAAATTAAACCAGACAACATGGCTGATATAGATGCTTTATTGACCAGCGAACAATACGAAGCTGGTCTGTAAATATTTATAATATCTAAAAAATCAGCCCTCAGGCTGATTTTTTTATTTCAATAAGATGGCTAAATTGCCTTATATAATATTTGCATGAATATGCAGCTTATATTTCTTCCGAAGCTTCGGCACTTTCAGGTTCGTCTTTCTTTTCTTCAACCATACTAAAAGATTGTGCAGCCGTTGAAGTACCATTTGCACGTGAACTTTTAAGTTTAATTTGCAAACGTAGTTCATTGGTTGAATCAGCATTTCTTAAGGCTTCTTCATAAGAAATTGCGCCGTCATTATATAAATCAAATAAAGCTTGGTCGAAAGTTTACATCCCAAGTTCTCGAGATTTTGCCATGATCGCTTTTAGTTCATGAAACTCACCTTTCAAAATCAAATCTGAAATGAGCGGTGTGTTTAACATAATTTCAACGGCTGCACGGCGTCCTTTACCATCTTCAGTCCGGATTAAACGCTGCGAAACAATCGCTTTCATATTGCTCGATAAATCCATAAGCAATTGATTTCTTCGCTCTTCTGGGAAGAAGTTAATGATTCGATCTAGGGTTTGATTGGCGTTATTTGAATGTAGCGTACCTAAACATAAATGTCCTGTTTCAGCAAAGGCAATTGCATGTTCCATAGTCTCGGTGTCACGAATTTCACCAATTAAAATCACGTCTGGTGCTTGTCGCAAGGTATTTTTTAAAGCGTTATGCCACGAATGACTGTCTACACCGACTTCACGATGCGTAATCATTGATTTTTTATGCTTATGCACATATTCCACTGGGTCTTCAACAGTGATGATATGGCCTGCACTATTTTCATTTCGATAATCAATCAGCGCCGCTAAAGAGGTTGATTTTCCTGAACCTGTACCTCCAACCACTAAAACTAAACCACGTTTTTCCATAATCACGTGCTTAAGCGAAGCCGGTAATTTAAGCTTTTCAAAATTTGGAATTTCTGCCGTAATGGTACGAATGACCATACCCACATGTAACTGTTGCTGAAATACATTGACACGAAAACGCGAAACGTTTGGCACACTAATCGCAAAGTTACATTCTAGTTCTGTTTCAAACTCTTTGCGCTGCTTCTCATTCATCAAACTATAGGCGAAAAGCTTTGTTTTCTCAGCATCAAGTTCTTGCTGCCCAAAGGGTTTCATCATGCCTTGATGTTTAGTACTTGGTGGAAAATCTGCCGTAATAAATAAATCAGAACCACCATATTCAACCACTTTGGTTAACATGTGGAACATAAAACGGCGTGCTTCTTCCAGCAATTCAGCAGTGTACATCAACTTCCCCAATATAAAATTTCAAACACCCAAGCACAGATTGTCATTATTTCTGGCGCTGTATTGGGCTTAGATATTATTGTGCATAAAAATTCTGACTCACTCAAACATAAAATACTGAATTATCAGTATATATTTTAAAATATAGGCCATATTTCAATTTTTACGTCACAGTTTACAATAAAGTAAATTTCAAAATAAAAGCCTTAGAACAATCAATATTCTAAGGCTTTGGGCTACATCAATTCAGACTGAATATGCTCTGGATTGTTAAGCACTACGTTTGATTTGTGATGCACGAAGTTCATTCGCAACCTGTTGAATCAAATCAATGGTTTTGTCCCAACCTAAGCATCCATCTGTTATAGATTGACCATAAGTCATGTCACAACTAATTTTTTGATTACCATCCACTAAATGACTTTCCAACATCACGCCACGCACTTGGGTATGCTCACGCTCCGCTACAATAGTGCGTAATACTTCAGGTTGCTTCATTGGGTCTTTATGGCTATTACCATGACTACAATCGATGACTAAAGCCGGTAAATCGCCTTTTACTTTACTACGAATTTTGTCTATTTCAGCCAAACTATAATTTGGACCTGTATTGGAGCCACGTAAAATCAAATGTGCTTGTGGGTTGCCAACAGATTCTAAAATACACGGTAAGCCGGCTTGACTCATACCTAAGAACTGGTGTGGATGGGACGCAGATTGAATGGCATCTAGAGCAATTTGGATTGAGCCATCTGTTCCGTTTTTGAAACCAATACTGTATGGCATATGACTCGAGATTTCACGATGAATTTGTGATTCGCTGGTACGCGCACCGATTGCACCCCAAGCCAAAAGGTCATCAAAATAACCCGTCGCCATTGGGCTTAAAATTTCAGAGGCGATCGGCAAACCCATTTCAATAATTTGTAAGTACAGCTCACGTGATTTTTCTAAGCCCAACTGCATATTAGATGAACCATCTAAACTTGGGTCATACATATAGCCTTTCCAGCCCACTGTAGTACGTGGTTTCTCAATGTATGCGCGCATCACAAGAAAAATTTGATCTGAAACCTGTGCCTGTAATTGTTTTAATTTTTCAGCATATTCCAACGCAGCAATTGGATCATGGATTGAACATGGGCCGCTAATAATCATTAGACGCGGGTCTTGACCCGTCAAAATATTTTGAATCGTTGCACGATGTGCAGCAATTTGCTCTGCAGCATGAACTGATAAAGGTAATTGTTGTTTCAATTGATGTGGCAAGCTCAAAAGTGTTTCTTTTGGCTGTGTAGATTTCTGAATTTCTGAATTTTGAGTTTGTTGTAAAGCTGTATTTAGCGCATTCATTGGTTCTATTCCTTTGGACTGTATACATTAACAGTCCGATCTTTTATCTGAGCGTTATGGGACTTTGGGACTTCAAGGCTTTAGACATAGACTGACTAAAGTAAAACCAATAACCGTTGCTAAAATATGAATTATTTACTGTAAACATGAGATTTCTCCAAAAATATTATAAAAATCAAGACATAAAAAAACCTGATCAGGGTTGCCGATCAGGTATAAACTTGGTGGGCAACCTTTTTCATGCCCGAACGCGTTCAGGCAATTATCTAAACTGCCAGAAGTAATAATATGCGTTTGAGATTAAAGGTTGCTTTAACATCTTGATTTCATCAAAAAGTATCTGTCTGAAAATTAAAATACGCTGTATTCATCGGTTTGACAATAGTTTTTTGCTATTTTGTTGTATTATAGGACTTACGCATTGACTGATTCAAAAAAGTATTAAAATACTTTATAAAGTATCTGTGATCAGACGAATTAAACATGCTTCTACAGCAACTTGTACATTACCCATTTATATGGGCTTTCTCATG